>JBEBXF010000082.1:0-10642 GCA_040391725.1 Eoetvoesiella caeni
AGGTGAAGCCGTCTCGAAGCGTCACCAGAAACGGATTGGTCACCGACAGTATCCGGCCGACGAACTGTGACAAGGCGATCATGGCCCGTGCATGCTCGCGCCGCTCGGCATCGTAGGTATCGAGCAGCTCTTCGCCCGCCACGTCCTTCACCACGAGAGCCAGCTTCCATGCCAGATTCGTCGCGTCGCGTATGCCGCTGTTGTATCCCTGGCCTTGCCACACCGGCATGATGTGCGCCGCATCGCCGGCAAGCAGGACCCGCCTGTCGCGAAAACGGGCGGCCAGGCGCGCGCTGTGCGTATAGACCCGCGCGCGGATGATGTCCACGTGATCGGGATCGGGGACGACCTTCTCCAGCATTTTTCGCAGCACTTCCGGCCCCACCACATCGTCCTTGGCCTCGCCTTCGAGCAGCATGAACTCGAAGCGCCGGATGCCGTGCGGCAAGGCGATCGACACATAGGGCCTGGCCGGGTCGCAATACACATAGGCGTGCGGCATGCCCACCGGATCGTTGTTCAGGTCGATGACGATCCACCGGTTCGAATCCGTCTCGCCTTCGAACGGGATGTCCAGCAGCTTGCGCACCGAACTGCGCCCGCCGTCGCACCCGACCACGTAATCGGCTTCGATACGGCCCCTGCCAGCGTCGGACTCCACCCCCAGCACCACGCCGGCATCGGTCTGCGACAAGGAC
Source organism: Eoetvoesiella caeni (assembly GCA_040391725.1). Lineage (GTDB taxonomy): Bacteria > Pseudomonadota > Gammaproteobacteria > Burkholderiales > Burkholderiaceae_B > Eoetvoesia > Eoetvoesia caeni_A. The sequence goes on from JBEBXF010000082.1 coordinate 699, forward strand.
TCGAGCGTGCACGAAAACACTACCTTTACATTGGGGTAACGCTGCAGGCCCTGCAGCAGGACGCGATCGGCAAGCGGCTGGATGAAGGCGTTCCGGCGGGACCAGCCGAATTCGTTGTTGGCGGGCTCGATGGAAGCAAAGCAGCGCCCCTTGCCCGTTACGAATCGCATCCAGTGGCTCGGCGTCGTATGCGGCAGGACCGCCTGGGCCAACCCGACCGACTGGAAGGAGCGCAAGCACTCATCGTCCATGCCGACGCCGCGCGGGTAATCGATAAGTTCGGCGCCGCGCTCCAGCAACAGCACGCGTGTGCCCCGCGCGCCCAGGTAATTCGCCATCAACAGGCCAACCGGACCGGCGCCGACAATCACCACCTCGGCGCGCTCGTCCAGGCCCTCTGCCAGTCCTTCCATCTTCGTTCGTCCCTAGTATGCGGTTTGGTCAATCCCAGCCATAGCTCCGGCCGGCCGGACATTGCGGATGCAACCCGGCGCGGCAATCACGCGACGGGCCGGGCGTTTTCGACGGGCTTGCCCAACAGGAAATCGACATGCATCGCATCGAACAGCGCGGTGTCCTCGAACTGCGGCCAGTGCCCGCAGTTCTCCATCACGGTGAACAGCGCGCCCGGAATCATCGAGGCCATGCGCCTTCCCTCGGCGACGTTCGCGGTGGGGTCGTCCGAAGTCCAGACAACCAGAGTCGGCGCCTTGATTCTTCCGTAGTCCTCCGCCCGCAGGATATTGCGCTGCCTCACCTCCATGTCCTGCAGAATCATGTTGTGGCGCATGGCCTGTTCCATGCCCGGGCGGCGGTACATGGCCTGGCGGGTGGCCACCAGGTCGTCGTATACCTTGGACTTGTCGGCCATCAGCCATTCCAGGCGCGCCTTGATGAATTCCCAACTGGGATCCGTGGCAGCCCGCATGGACAGCATCTTTATTCTTTCCATGACCGCCGGATCCGCCTGCGAGCCGCCCGCCGTGTTGAGCACCAGGCGCTCGATGCGGTCGGGATGGTCGATGGCGAAGCGGGCCGCTACCCATCCTCCCAGGGACTCGCCGCTGAGGCTGGCTTTTTCGATGCCCGCGGCATCCATGAAATGCAGCAAGTGGTCGATGTAGTGCCTGATCTCCAGGTCGGTCTTCGAAAGGTCGGACCAGCCGTGCCCTATCATGTCTATCGACCAGGTGGAAAAATGGCTGGCGTGCGCCTTCAGGTTGCGGACGTAGGCTTCCGCATGGCCGCCTACCCCATGCAGGAAGATGAGGGCCGGCTTGCCTTTGTCGCCCGCATGCAGATAGCGCGTGCTGACGCCGCCCGCATCGATCCAGCCCTGCGAAAACGCCACGCCGCGCAAGTCGGCCCAGATGCTGCGAAATGTTGAACCCTGCTCTATGCCCATGATTCCTGTCTCCGTAAGTTGGAATAGTTATGCGGTCAAGATAAGACAGGGCTTCAGTTTCTACAAAAAAAAACCTAAAATGTGCACCTGGTGCACAAGGCTCTTATCATGGCAGCATCGCCCTCGCCACGAAAAATCATGCCGCCGGTCAAACCCGCCTCGGAATACAAGAACGTCAGAAGCCTCTCGCGCGGGCTGGAAATACTGCGGGCCCTGAATACCTGCCCCAAAGGCCGGGCCACCAGCGGCGAACTGAGCGACATGACGGGCCTGCACCGCACGACCGTACGCCGCCTGCTGGAAACATTGGCCGACGCCGGATTTGTGCGGCGCAGCGAGTCCGACGACAGCTTTCGCCTTGCCTTGAAGGTGCGCGAGCTGAGCGAAGGATTCACGGATTCAGAGTGGATATCCACCATCGCCAGCCCGATCATGGGCGAGCTTCTGCACAAGGTCGTGTGGCCGTCCGACCTGAGCACGCCCAACGGAGACTTCCTGCAGGTTCGGGAGACCACGCACCGCTTCAGCCCGCTTTCCTTTCACCGCTCCATGGTGGGCAGGCGCCTGCCCATGCTGCTGACCGCGGCCGGGCAAGCCTATTTCGCCAACTGCGCGGAAGAAGAGCGCCAGGAAATCCTGCAAATGCTGCGCGCCGGAAACGGCGAGCAGGCGCGCCTGGCGTCGGATGCGGGGTTCATCCGGAACCTGCTGCGGCGGGTGCGCGCGGATGGCGTGGGCACCAATACGGGCGAATGGAACCACGGCGAGGAAAAAGGAAAAATAGGCGCCATAGCTGTGCCGATCATGCACGATGAACGTGCCCTGGGCTGCCTCAATGTCATCTATTTGACGCGCGCGGTGCGGCTTGAAGAAGCCATAGAGCGGTTCGCCCCGCAACTACGTGCCGCCGCAGAAAAAATTTCCGCCGGGCTGGAGGATTTCCATGCATCGGATGGCGCGCGGCCAACGTGAGTCCCGAATCGGAAGCATGCCGAAAAGCATTGAGAAGGTGTCCGCCCTACACGAATCGAACGTGTGACCGCTCGCTTAGAAGGCGAGTGCTCTATCCAACTGAGCTAAGGGCGGCCTGAAGAAACCCGCTAATTATAGTATGCCGCGCCGTCGGGCCGTGGGAGCCCTGTGGGGGACGGAGCCGGATTGTACACGACGGCATCGGCAATCCCGGTGTCCCGCCCAAGTAAAATCTTGTGGGCAACTGCTAACGTTCCTTTACATTGTGCCGTACCATGCGCGGGGCATAATGCTAAAGTCTCGAACCTGGTTATTCAGCATAAAGCGCAAGGCCCATGCTCATTTCATTGCCCGCGAAACCCGTTACACGCACGCTGTGCGCATCGCTATTGATCTTCGGCCTATGGTGGGGCTCCAGCGCACAGGCCGGAATCACCTATCAACTGGACAGCGTGCACGCCACCAGCGGCGAAACCGTGCATATCAAGGGCATGCTGTTCAACGACACGGCCAATGCGCTTTCATGGGTGCCGCCCAAGACCCTGGTGCTGCAATGGCGGGCCGGAAACGGCCAGGCCGTGCGCTCGCTGGCCTATCTGGACACATCGCCCGAACCGGTCAACCTGCCCGTCAACAACTTCGTCGCCTTTTCCTGGCGCGCCGTCGTCCCCAAGGCGGTCAAGGGACTGCAGGCCATCAATATCGAAGGCGAGCGGACACTGCTTGCGCTGGACACCAGCCCGCTCGCAACCAGTCCCGTCGCGGGCACGCCGGCCAACGGGCCGGTCATCGACGCCGGGGCGGGTACACCCGGGCAGGCCGAACCCCCTCTGCCGGACAAAGTCGTCGTGGCGGCAGGCGCCTCCGTCGACCAGGGGCCGCCGCCGGCAAGCGGGACGCTGGCGGCTCCGTCATCGGCCTTCGATAAATTCCGCACGGCCATCTCGCCCTTCGAGCCCATCTATTTCGACGTCGGCACAAAAGGCGGCACCAACGCGCGCTTCCAGATCAGCTTCAAATACCGGCTCTCGACACCGCGCGATGCGAGCAAGCCCGATTTTCTGGACTACCTGTACGTGGGCTACACGCAAACCGCCTTATGGGATCTGCAGGGCAAGTCCAAGCCTTTCATCGACACCACCTACAACCCCAGCCTGTTCTGGCATAACGACAAGCTCTGGCAGTCTCCGGACAACAACTGGTACGCGGGGCTGAGCACCGGCGTCGAACACAAATCCAACGGCAAGGGCGGCGCCGATTCCCGCTCGCTCAACGACGGCTTCATCCAGCCCGAACTTAACTACCGTTTCGGCAACGGCAGCACGCTGAGCTTTACGCCCCGCATCAAAGGCTACTTTTCCAAAAACGAAAATCCGGACTATGCCGACTATGCGGGCTATGTGGACTGGAAACTGCGCTGGGAACAGGACAACGGCCTGGTGCTTGCAGGGCTATACCGACAAGGCAAGCAAGGCCATTCGGCCACCCAACTGGAGGCGGCCTGGCCGCTGCAGCGCACCTTCCTCCATATGAACGGCTATTTGCATCTGCAGTATTTTCGCGGCTACGGCGAGACGCTGCTGGGCTACAACCAGAAGAGCGACCCGCAAGTGCGCATCGGCCTCTCGTTCGTGCCTTGAGCATGCGCGGCCATCAACGCCGCCGCGCTTGACGGCGCAACGATCGAGTTCGCGCACGTACCGCAAAGACGCGGCTGACGAAGCAGCGCGCTTACGCCTCGGCGGTTTCCGTGCTTCGTATGCCTTGCACGATGCGCTCGGGCGTAAAGGGAACCTCCCGGAAACGCACGCCGGTCGCATCGAACAAGGCATTGGCGATGGCCGCCGCGCTGGGAACCGAGGAAGACTCGCCCGCCCCCATGGGGGGCTGGTCCTGGCGCTCGGCCAGGTAGACGTCGATGACGGGAACGTCCGTAAACGACAAGATGGGATAAGCCCCCCATTCCAGGTCGACGACGCCGGTGGCGTCGAACACCACATGCTCTTTGAGCACCCGGCTGAGCGACTGGATGATATTGCCGTGCAATTGGTGCCGCACGCCATCGGGGTTGACCATCATGCCGGTGTCCTGACCCACGGTAACCCGCTTGACGGCAAGACGGCCGGTGGCCGCATGAACCGATATGTCGACGACCCATACCGACCAGGCCGCACCGAAACCCGGAAAACGGCTGTGGACATAGCGCGCATACGATACGCCGCGCCCATGCAGCAAGCCGTTTTCGTCGACATGGCCGCGTGAGCCGTGCGCGCCCGTCCATTGCGCCCTTCGCGCGGTTTCCTGCAGCAGGGCGTGGGCCCGCTCGTCCTTGAGATGCCGCAAACGGAACTCGACCGGATCGCTGCCGGTTTCGGCCGCCAGTTCGTCGATGAAGGAATCGTGCGCAAAGGAATTCGGCATGGCCGAAACGCCGCGCAGCCAGGCCGACCGCACAATGGCGGCCATATCGCGGCAAGCGACGCGCATATTGGGGTAATCGTAGGGCGGCACCGACGTGCGGTCGCCCATTTCGAGCATGCGCGGTTCGGCGCTGAGCGTGCCGGTGAGCAGCAAGGCCAGGGTTGGAGCATCATTGGAGGGATAGCGCGTAATGAAATCGTACGACAGCAGATTGCCCTGGGTGTCGGTGGCGCCGGTGATGTCGACGAGCTGCGCCGCCCCCTTGGGTTCCCAGCCGTGTTCCTGTTCGCGGGTAAGCTGCACGCGCACCGGATGCCCCACCGCCCGGGAAAGCAGGGCCGCGTCGGCACAGGCGTCGTCGGCGCAATTGCGTCCGTAGCAGCCCGCGGCTTCCATGCGGATGATCTCGATGCGGCCCTCGTCCAGCTTCAGCAGGCGGCTGAGCTCGACCCGCAGCATATGCGGGTTTTGGCTGCCCGACCACACCTTGACATGCTCTTCGGTAAAGTCGGCGACCGAGCACGAGGGGCCGATGGAGGCGTGCATCTGGTAGGGCCAAACGTAGCTGCGCTTGAGAACCACGCCGGCCTTGGCCTGCTCGCTGGCGTTGGTCTGTTCGACCAGCACCCGCTCTTTATAGGGTTCGGCGCGCAACGCCTGATCGAGATTGCCCAGGGGAACCAGGTTTTCGGGCTTGCGCCAGACGACCTTGAGGGCGCGAGCCGCCTTGATGGCGTGCTCTTCGCGCCTGGCCACCACGCCCACGAAGTCGCCGATGGCCACCACGCGGATGTCGTCGGCGATATGCGCCACGGAAGATTCGTCGATGGACACCAGACTGTGGCCGACAAAGGCGCCGCTATCGCGCCCCGTGTACGGTGGGCGCACCACCCGCCCGTGCCACATGCCGGGCACGCGCATATCGTGCACGTAGACAAGCTGGCCCGTAGCCTTGAGGGGAAGATCGACCCGCTTGACGGATTTGCCGATGATCGTATAGGAATGAGCGGGCTTCAGCCGCACCTCGGTGCTGTATTCCAGCTGGATATGCTGGTTGCCCAGCAAAGACCAGTACGACGCCTGCCGCCCGTCGGGAGCCTCGATGACGCCATCGACAATGGTCAGCGATGAGGCTTCGACCCCGAACTGGCCCGCCGCCTGGCTCAGGAAGAATTCGCGCGCCTGGGCCGCCGCATTGCGCAAGGGCACGGACGAGATTTGTATGGTGGCGCTGGCGATGGTGGGACCCTGGTTGGGCGTGGCCTCGGTGTGGCCCAGAACCATGCGCACACGGCGGAATTCCAGGTTGAGCTCTTCGGCGACGATCTGGGCCAGGGACGTGCGCACGCCGGTTCCGAGGTCGACGTGGCCATTGAAGGCCAGCACTTCGCCGCTTGCCAGCAAGGCGATGAAGATATCGGAATGCGCCTGCAGGTAACTGGAGGCAATGCCGGGCTGGCCGGCCGCCGGCTTGGGCGGCTGGGCCGGCGCGCGCGCCACCAGCAAGGCGCCGGACTGCCCGAACAGTTTCTGGAATTCGGATTTAGGCTGGGTATAAAGCATGTTGAGCACCATGGCGGTTAGAGCGCGGATGCCATCGTTGCTGCGAAAACCACCATGCCGCAGGCTTATATAACGTGTACATCACAACGCCCACCATACACCAAAAGACTGCCCGCATAAAGGCACAATGCAGCAATTTCGCCTCTTGCGCTGCGCCTTGCAAGGCGCAAGGTCACTATTAGCCGGGGGAATCAGTAATAACCCTAGATTCGTCGACAATTGCGGTAAATACCGGGTGAATTTATTTACCCTTAAAACTAAAGCGCATACACTCCAAATAAACCATCCATCCGGATGCGCCCGCCTTGTGCCCAGGCCGCAACCGGAACGCAAGAATCCAACCCACTGATCATGAGCGGCAAAACCCAGACTTTTACCTTGAGCGTCAACCAGGCGACTCACCACATCGATGTCGAACCCGATACCCCGTTGCTCTATGTGCTGCGCAACGACCTGGAGCTGAACGGCCCCAAGTTCGGCTGCGGCCTGGGCGAGTGCGGCGCCTGTACGGTGCTGGTGGACGGCGTGGCCGCGCGATCCTGTGTCGTGCCGGTGAAAAGCGTCGTCGGCCACGACATCACGACGCTCGAAGGCCTGGGCTCGCCCGAGCTGCCGGGCCTGATCCAGCAGGCCTTCATCGACAAGCAAGGCGCGCAATGCGGCTATTGCCTCAATGGCATGATCATGACCATTCAGGCCCTGCTCAACCGCAACCCGAACCCGACCGAGCAGCAGATCCGCCAGGAACTCAAATACAATCTCTGCCGCTGCGGCACCCATATGGAAATCATGGAGGCGGCGCTGCTGGCCGTGGAGCGCAACCGATGACAGCGCCGGATCGTCCGACCTCCCTTTCCGCCATCGGCTCCCGCGATCTTTCCCCGCCTCCCGCATCGATGCTTTTGCACGGGGCCTTGCTGCGCCCGCCCGCCCTGCTCTGGGACGGCCGGCGCTATACGGGCGCCGGACTCGACAAGCTGGATGCCGAGTCGGCGCGGCAAGTGCCCGGCGTGACCGATATCGTGGTGATCGGCAATTTCATCGGCGTCATCGCATCGCAAGCCAGCCAGGCCGCGCATGCCAGAAACCAGATACAAGCCCATTGGGTGGAAGCCGCGCCCACGGCGGGCGAACCGGCCGCCGCCCCGAAACGTATTGCGCACGGCGAACCCTCCGGCACGGCAGCGCCAGGCAACGCCCCGGATGCCGGCACGTTCAGCCACCGGTATGCGTGGCCGGTTCAAAACGACGCGGCGCGGGCATGGGCCATTGCCCATTACGCGGACGGCAGGCTGACGGTCTGGGCCTCATGCACCGAACCCGAGCTGCTGGCAGCGGAAATCGCCGCGCTGTGCGGTCTCGATGCTGCAGTTGTTCTCGTCATTCCCAACGGCCAGGCAAACGCCGACGGCTACGATGCCGCTGTCGATGCCGCGCTGCTGACCCGCCGGTGCGCGCGTCCGGTCAGGATCCAGGCGGAAGACGCGGCGGCAGGCGACGCCCGGCCCCTCGAGTTGGAAATCAGCGTCGCGGCGCAAGCCACGACGCCGGCAGCCGATTTCTTGCCGTCTGGCGGCAGCCCCTTGGTTCCCGAGGGCCGCTACGTCATGGCCAGCAACCGCTATGCAACACGCCGGCCCTCCATAGCCGCCCTCTTGTGCGGCTACGAGTACGACGCCAGGCCTGACGGAATCGCCATAGCGACCAGCTACTACCCCGCCGGCGCCGGGCAAATCACCACATGCAGGAACACCCCGCTCAGCGCAACTCCCGACGCGGGCCAGTCCCCGGCGCGCATCTTTGCCTGCGAATCGTTTTTCGACGAGCTGTCGCACGCGCAAAACCGGGATGCCGTCCAGGCGCGCATGGACTCAGTGCGCGACTCCGCGGGACGGGATTTGATACAGGCCGTGGCCGACAAGGCCGGCTGGCGCGACGCGCCGAAGCGCAACGACGGCGCACTGACCGGCAAGGGTTTTGCCTACGCTCATATCGTGGACAACGACCAGGAGCCGCCGCGCCAAACCTGGTCCGCCTGGGTGGCCGAGGTCTCGGTCGACCAGGCCACCGGCGCCGTCGACGTGACCCGCCTCACGGTAGGGCACAACACCGAGGCGCTGCAGGAAAGCCACGGCTCGGCCGAGCAACTGGAAGATCGCGTGCGCGACACAGCCAGCCGGCTGCTGCGCGGCCCGCAAGGGTTCGACACCTGGGGAACCGTGGATGAGCCTGCGGGGAACAGCGGCTACGCGCTCGTTCAGCCCAAGGTCGAACTCGTTGCCTCGGGGCAAGGCGGCGAGCTGAACACGGAACTCGGCTGGAGCCGCCATGCGGAGCTGCCGGCCGCGGCCGCCATCGCCAACGCCATCTACAGCGCAACAGGAGTGCGCTTCAGGCAGCCGCCGTTCGATACGGAAACGCTCCGGACCAGACTGGCAAAAACCACCGGCTCTTACAAGAAACTGGCTTATGCGCTACTGGGCGGCGTGGCGGCAACCGTTGCCGGGCTCTTCGTGAGCGCCATGCCGTGGCGCTCGGCCATCGCGCCGCTGGCCAATATCGATACGTCCATTTATTCGCAGGCGGCCATCAATCGCGGAAAACTCGTGGCGGCGGCCGGCGACTGCATGGTTTGCCATACGGCCGAAAACGGCCGGCCCAATGTGGGGGGCCGGCCTTTGGAAACGCCTTTCGGCACGGTCTACACCACCAATATCACGCCCGACAAGAAAACCGGCATCGGCACATGGTCGTATGCGGCGTTCGAGCGGGCCATGCGCCAGGGCATACACCAGGACGGACATCTGCTTTACCCGGCCTTTCCCTACACGGCCTTCGCCAAGATCTCCGACGCGGACATGCAGGCTCTGTACGCCTACCTCATGACGCAAGAGCCGGTGGAATACGCTCCGCCGAAAACCCAGTTGGCGTTTCCGTTCAATCTGCGCCCCACCTTGGCGGGCTGGAATCTGCTGTTCCATCGCAACCAGGAAGCCTACAAGCCGGTGGCCGATCAAAGCACGCTTTGGAATCGGGGCGCCTATCTGGTGCAGGGCGCGGGACACTGCGCGGCCTGCCATTCGCCGCGCAATGCGCTGGGGGCCGAGAAAGGCGGCCAGGAAAACTTCCTGGGCGGGGGGTTCGCCGACGGCTGGGAGGCGCCGGCGCTGAATGCGTTGTCCAAGGCTCCCATCGGCTGGACGGAAGATACGCTGTACGACTACCTGCGCAATGGCTATTCGTCGCTGCACGGGGTTGCGGCGGGGCCGATGGGGCCGGTCATTCATAGCATGAGCGAGTTGCCGGATTCGGACGTGCGCGCGATTGCGCATTATCTGAGCTCGCTGAATCCGCCGGCTCAGGCGGAGGAAAGCCCGGCGATGCGGGCGGCGCGTCTGGAGGACGCCAGCCGCAACAATCCGCTGGCTATGACTCATCCGGGCGAGAATCTGTTCGAGGGGGCATGCGCTGTCTGCCACGATGCGCGGGGTGGTCCGCCTTTGTTCGGGAGTCGTCCTTCGTTGGCATTGAACAGTAATCTGCATAGTGATTCGCCCGACAATGTGATCCAGGTGCTGTTGCA
>JBEBXF010000083.1:0-10609 GCA_040391725.1 Eoetvoesiella caeni
GCCGTGGCATCGGCGCGCGCGCCCAGCGTGGGCATGGTCAGCATTATGGCCAGGTACGACAGCGAAAGCGCGGCGGTGAAGGCCAGGGTGCCCCACGGCTTGCCGGCTGCCACCACGCCCACGAAATAGCTGTTGAACACGGTGGTCAGCACAACCGTCGTGTAGCCCGAGTTGGCAAAGTCGTACATGGCCCAGGACCAGACTTCGCGCCGGGTCACCCCGGGATTGACGGCGTCGCGAAACAAGCCGCGCCCGCCGCCTTGGTGGCCGGCCTCGGCGGCGGCCGCGCCACCGTCGCCGGAAGACGCGGCAGCGGCCGTCTGCTCGGCGCGGCTCATGGGCGCATGGCGGCAATGCCCGCGCGGGCGATTTCAGCGTCTTCGCTGGATTTGACCCCAGACACGCCTACCGCCCCCACGACCTGCTGATCCAGCACGATGGGAACGCCCCCTTCCAGCATGCCTTCCAGGCCGGGTACCGACAGGAACGAATGCCGTCCCTGATTGATGATTTCTTCGTAGACGCGGGACTCGCGCCGGCCCAATGCCGCGGTTTTGGCTTTGGCGGGAGCAATGAAGGCCGAGACGGGCGCCGCGCCGTCCAGGCGCAGCAACCCCAGCAAGTGCCCGCCGTCGTCGGCCACGGCGATCGTGACCGCCCATTGGTGGCTCAGTGCGTGCTGTTCCGCGGCGGCCAAAATGGCTTTCACGTCATCGGCGGTGAGTACAGGTTTGGTTTTCATTGCTTGCTCTCTAGAAATTATGATTATGAATGTCCGGATCCGGATGCGCGGCTTTCCTGGTAGGCGAAAACCCGCGGCATGGCGAAAGGCCCCGATATGGAAGCGGCAGCCGCGCCATTTCCTTATTGGATCCCCCATTGCGAATGATGCCACATTCGCCCGCAAGACTGGGCGCATGGCCCCCACCGGCGAGAAGCAAGGGGCGCGCAGGCTTGCGGGCGCATAGGGTGCGAAAGGCCAAACCGTATGGATCGATGGCCGCCATTTGGCCTAATCTTTTTGCCGCATGGACAAATCTTCGTCTCGAAGGTCGATTTCAATCGCTTTCATATTAGTGATTTCACTCAGTTTTCAAGGTTTTTATTTTTTTGCAAATGCATGCAATTTAAAAATTTATCTTTTATAACAAAAGGTTAATAAATCAAGTTCCCATCCAGCATGAGTACGTGTAATAAATAGCGACTTTACCTATCCGGGAGTTTTAGTTAAACTTCCCTAGCATTTTTATTACCGAATCCAGTGGTTTCTTGCGCCCACTCAGCCTTGAAATTATTTGGATTACGTCATTTATACGTAATCCAAATGGTTTTTAATGCTGGGCTGCGGATTCTTTTAACCTGAACCACAGTAAATACCAGAGCCCATGCCGCCACATCGACCATCCCTAATTACTGCGATTTCCTCGAAATTCTGGTGGCGTAGCATCAAGGGCGCCATGATACTCGCCACACTGGCACTGGCCGGATGCGCCAGCACCAGCCAAAACGAGCAGGCCGAATCCGGCATCCGAATGGTGGTTCGCGACAGCTACCTTTCCCAGACAAAATCCGATCCGCTTGGCTATTATCTGGCCAGCAAGCAGTTCTCCTCCACCTACACCAACTACCCCGACAGCCAGTACCCCTCCTCTTCAAACATCGACTCCGGCCCGAAGGCAATGGCCAATGCCGCGCTCGATTTTCTGGGTACAAAATACAAATACGGCGGCGCTACACCATACGGCGGTTTCGACTGCAGCGGCCTGGTCAGCTACGCCGCCGAAAAATCACTGGGCCTGAAGCTGCCCCGCCAGTCGGCCCAAATGGCGCACGAAGGCATCTCCATCAAGCGCACCGAGCTGAAAAAAGGCGATCTGGTGTTCTTCAATACCCGCGGGCATCGCTATTCGCACGTAGGCATTTACTTGGGCAACGAAAAATTCGTCCACGCGCCCCGCACCGGATCCGTGGTCAGGGTCGAAGACATGAATGCGGCATACTGGAAAAAACGCTACAACGGCGCGCGCCGCCTGGCCGACAGCTCGGGCAATATCCTGGGCCTCAACTAACCCGGCGGCTTGGGCTGTATCCCAGGCCTTGGTCTGGCCCGACGGCCCTGGCACCTTACCACCCGTGCCTGCCTCAAACGCCGATAAAAAAAACCGCAAGCTGCGGTTTTTTTTATGGGCAAGGGCAATACCTCTTGTTCGTGTACGAGGGCTCAATGCCCCTTTCATGCAATGGCGAAACCCGTGCCTCAGGGCGCGGCAAAACGCAAAGCCTTGGCGTTGCCGCCGCCACGCTTCGAATCGGAACCCCCAACCTGGGGACAAGCTTCGCAGAACCCGCCCTGGGTCAAGGCCTGCTTCATGCAGCATACCGACCGCCTGCTGACCAGCACCTTGACGCCCGACTTCTGAGCCGCGGCGCGGAATGTCTTCATGACGTTATGGCCCAGAAAGTCGGTAAGCAGAATCAACAAATCGGTGCCGGACGGCAATTGCAGGGTTTTCTTTTGATGCGATGGATCACGGCCGCTGATGTGGTGCCGGATCGTAATATTGTGTACCTTGAGCAAATCGGGGATATTGCCCAGGCGGTCTGCTCCCACCACCACGGCATTGACTAGTTCAGACATACGGCCTCCATTTATTTGGCGTACGCTAACGATAATCATTCCCATTAATTAAGTCAATAGGAATGATTCTTATTTATTTAAGAAATTTCCAAATAAATGTTTCAATACGTTCGGTAGACGGTCATTGCCCTATGGCAGGCAAGTATGACAGGCAAGAAAAACCCCGCAGACCGGCAAGCCTGCGGGGCAACAAACAGATACGTCAAGGGATGGCAACAGAATGACCAATCCCCGGGAAAAACGCTGCAAATACGCTGCCCTGGCGGCACGAACCACCCCATTATCGGGCGATCACCGCCTCTTCCTGTTTGGGGCTGTTGTCCAGCGCTTCCTGAACCACGTCGCGGGTAAGATTGGAGGCCATCATCTCGAGCAGCACATACACATAGTCCCGCAGGAACACGCCCGCCTTGATCGCCACCCGCGTCACATGCGTGCCGAACAAATGCCCTACCGGCAGGCCTATCAGGCCCTTGTCGCGCCGCGGATCGAACGCCATGCCCGCAATGATGCCGATGCCAAGGCCCACGTCGACATAGGTTTTGATGACGTCGGCGTCGATCGCCTCGAGGACGATGTCGGGCGTGATGTTCGCCGCGCTGAACACGTCGTCGATGGCGCAACGACCCGAGAACTGGCGGTCGTAGGTGACGATGGGATATTGCGCCACCTGGGCCAGGGTAAGGTTCTTGGCCTGGGCGGAAGAAAGCTCGGCCAAGGGGTGGTCGGGCCGCACGACGACGACGTGTTCCCACGAATAGACCGGCAATGCCGCCAGGCCAGGCGTATGCGACAGCGTTTCGGTGGCGATGGCGACGTCGGCCTGCTCGTGCAATACCATTTGCGCCAAGGCCGGGGGGTTGCCTTCGGCCAGCGAAACCCGCACTTTGGGAAAACGTTCGCGAAACGCCGGGATCACCTTGGGCAATATATAACGCGCCTGCGCATGGGTGCAGGCAATGACCAGCCCGCCCTCGTCGCGGCGCGCAAATTCGTCGCTGACTTTTTTCAGGTTGTCGACCTCGCGCATGATGCGGTCGATGACCTGGGCCACCACGACGCCCGGCTTGGTCAAGCCCTTGATTCGTTTGCCGTGCCGCTCGAATATCTTGACGCCCAGCTCGTCCTCGAACTCGATGATCGACTTCGAGACGCCCGGCTGCGAGGTGAACAGAGTGCGGGCCGCTTCGGTCAGATTGAAGTTCCTGCGTATTGTTTCACGCACGAAACGAAATTGTTGCAAATTCATATAATGGCCTCAAGGGTATCAAGCCATTGTATGTTATATAGAACTAACTATATATACTTATTTGGAATAAGCTTCTATGCTAATTACCATTATTTCTTTCGCTCTCTGGGCGCCCTGACACGCAATTTACGCCACATCATGTACACCATGAGGGCACTGAACGCCGCGTGGACAAGCCAGACGCCGATGCCGAAATCCAGCTTGCCGTTGCCTATCCAGCCGCGCGACAAATTGACCAGATTCATATATAGCAAGCCCACCAGGCCGGCGATGAGAATATCGCCGGAGCGACCCAGCCGCGGATTGACGGCGCCCAGGGGGATCGCCAGCAGGGCCAGGTTGAGGGCCGCCAGCGGCATGGCAATGCGCCACATGATCTGCGAGCGCGCCGTATCGGTATTGTCGTGGAACAGCTGCGTGGTGGGCCGGGCCTTGATCTGGCGCTCGACGATTGCGCGCAACGCTTCCGGCGACGAGGCCGCGCCCCGGCTCTCCAGCCTGAACCCGTAGCGCTCGAAATCGAACAGCCGGAATTCATTGTGGCCGGGCTTGAGATCGTAGCGCCTGCCTTTGTCCAGAACCAGGAAGCGGTCGCCGTTGGGCTCTTGCTGCACATGCGCGCTGTTCGCGGTGACGACGCTGAGCCACTCGGGGTCGATGACCCGCGCGATGACCTTGCCCAGCTCATCGCCGGGAGAGGTCGGTTCTTCAGCGAAAAACACCCGGGCGCCATCCTGGGTTTCAATGAACTGCCCGGCGCTGACTTTGGACAGATCGGAGCGCTGCTCGAAACGCTGCCGGTATTCTTCGATCTGGCTATATGCCCACGGAGAGGCCAGCAGCGTCAGCACCGAGATGAGCACCGCCACGGGCACCGCACAGCGCAACACGGGATAGACCCAGTCTTTGAGGGACAAGCCGCTGGCGAACCAGACCACCATTTCGGACTCGCGGAAATTGCGTGTCACGGTAGTCAGCACGGCGATGAACAGCGATACCGACAAAATGATGGGCAACGCGGTAATGCTGGAAAAAGCCGCCAGCCCGAACACCACGTCGGCGCCGATCGTGCCGTTGGCGGCTTCGCCCAGCAGGCGGACCAGCAGCACGCTAAGCCATACCACCAGCAAGGTGGAGAACACCACGCCGGCATGGCTGAGTATTTCGGAAACAACGGAACGCTTGAATAGTGACATAAGAAAAAATGCGAGATAATCAACAGTATCTTATAGACACTCTCGGGAATTCGCATGGAATTTAGCACACAGACCACCGTTTCGCTGCATCAAATCAAGACGCCCGCCCTGGCAATCGGCGTATTCGCCGACGCGGTGCTCACCCCCGGAGCCGACATCATCGACCAGGCCAGCAACGGCGCCCTGAAAAGCGTGCTGAAAAGCGAATTCCAGGCCAAGCCCAATACGCATCTTGTCCTTAGAAACCTGCAAGGCGTGTCGGCCACGCGCATTATTTTAATCGGCCTGGGCAAACAAGAAGCTTATAACGCCAAAATTCACGCCGGCGCCGAACAAGTCTTCGCCAACTACTGCGCTCAAGCGCGGCTGGCCGAAGGCGTTTCCACGCTGGCCGCCGTCGAATGCGCCGGCTCCAGCCTGCGGCAACGCGCGCAAGCTGCCGCCATCGCTGCCGGCCAAGCCGTTTACCGCTACGACGCCACGTTCGGCAAGCGCGATGCCGATGCGCAGCCCAAACTCAAAAAAATCGCCCTGTCCGTGGCCCGCAATCAGGCCGCCGAAGCGCAACGCGGGCTTGCCGCCGGCAACGCCATCGCCAACGGCATGAGCCTTACCCGTCTGCTGGGCGATTTGCCCGCCAACGTCTGCACCCCCACCTACCTGGGCAACACCGCCAAGAAGCTGGCCAAGGAATTCAAGAACCTGAAGGCCGAAGTGCTGAACGCCAAGCAAATCGAAGCGCTCAAAATGGGTTCCTTTCTGTCCGTCGCGCGGGGCTCTTACGAGCCGCCCGCCTTCATCGTCCTGCGCTATACCCCGCCCGCCAAGACCACGGCCAAAGCCGGCGGCAAGGCGAAAGCGCCCATCGTGCTGGTGGGCAAAGGCATTACCTTCGACGCCGGCGGTATTTCGCTCAAACCGGCCAGCGGCATGGACGAAATGAAATACGATATGTGCGGCGCCGCCAGCGTGCTGGGCACGCTGCGCGCCGTCGCCGAACTGGAAATCGACCAGGAGGTCATCGGGCTCATCCCCACCTGCGAAAACCTGCCCAGCGGACGCGCCAACAAGCCAGGCGACGTGGTCACCAGCATGTCGGGCCAAACCATCGAAATCCTCAACACCGACGCCGAAGGCCGCCTCATCCTGTGCGACGCCCTGACCTACGCCGAGCGCTTCAAGCCGGCGGCCGTCATCGATATCGCCACCCTTACCGGCGCCTGCATCGTGGCCCTGGGCCACGTCAACACCGGCCTGTTCTCGACCGACGACGCCTTGGCCGAGAGCCTGCTGCAAGCCGGCAAGGACGCCAACGACACCGCCTGGCGCCTGCCCCTGGAAGAAGCCTACCAGGAGCAATTGCGCTCCAACTTCGCCGACATGGCCAACATCGGGGGCCAGCCCGCTGGCTCGGTGACCGCCGCCTGCTTCCTGTCCCGCTTCACCGGCAAATATCGCTGGGCCCACCTGGATATCGCGGGCACGGCATGGCGCAGCGGCAAGGACAAGGGCGCTTCTGGCCGGCCCGTGCCGCTCTTGGTGCAATACCTGCTCAATCAGGCATGACGGGCCTGTATTGCCGCCCGCAACGGCCAGTTGGCCGCCGATTCCGCGGGCGGGCCTGATGGCGCGCATCGACTTCGCGTTCGGCGCGCCCGATCGCCTGCTTACGGCCTGCGAGGTCGTGGCCAAGCACTATCTCGCAGGCCACCCCGTGCTGGTGTACAGCCAAAACGCGAAACTGCTCGAGCGGTTCGACCAGCTTCTCTGGAAATTCGACCCCACGGCATTCATTCCCCATGCCTATGCCGATGACCCGCTGGCGGCGCAAACACCGGTGCTGCTGACGGGCGCCGCGCCCGAGCCATCGATGGCGTCCGGCAACGACGCCGCCTGGCTGCTGAACCTGGACGAGCAATGCCCCGCCACCGCCGCGCAGTTCGAACGCATACTCGAAATCGTTCCGCTCGACGACGCGGAAGTCCAGGCGGCGCGGCAGCGCTGGAAGCATTACAAAGCCGAAGGGCACGCTTTGCACGCCCATAATCTCGCGGAACCCAACTGAAGCCGCACCGTGCTTTTGAAAGGCATGGCCCATGCCGCTGCGTTAATTCATCAAAAATAACTATGAATTATTAAAATAAAATAATTTGTTTAATAAGTATGGGCCGTGTTTAACTAATCCCCATCAACGCAGACGCTTTTGCCCACATTGGCATTCCACGCAAGGATCACCATGGCACTGTGCTCTACCGTCTCCTTCTTGAGGCCGACCCCATCCCCTCCTTCGGCCGGGAAGCCTTCCCTCCCCCACGATTCCGTCCCCCAGGTCTTTCCCCATGCTGTCTGCATGCTCTCGGGAAACGGCCGGCTGCAACTTGGGCGATAAGCCGATCAACGCAGTTCCTTCAAAAACGACCTTCAGAGGCATTGCACAATGCCCTTGGCAATAGAGGAGACATCCATGGAAGATCAAAAAGCCGTCGATGAAGTCAATACCTGTCCCCCCATAGGACGCACCGCGACTCTGGGCCTGCAGCACGTTCTCGTCATGTACGCGGGCGCCGTCACCGTGCCGCTCATCGTAGGCGGCGCACTCAAGCTTTCCCCCGAGCACCTCGCCGTCTTGATCAACGCCGATTTGCTTTGCTGCGGCCTGGTATCGCTGCTGCAGGCCCTGGGCATCGGCAGATGGATCGGTATCAGGCTGCCCGTCATGATGGGCGTCTCGTATGCGGGTATCGCGCCCATGATCGCCATCGGCCTGAACCCTGAAATGGGCCTGACCGGACTCTACGGCGCCATCATCGCGGCCGGGCTCATATGCTTTCTCCTCATGCCCTTGATCATCAAGGCATTGCCCCTGTTCCCGCCCCTGGTCACCGGCACTACCCTGTTGTCGCTGGGCACGGGCCTGCTGGGCGTAGCCATAGCCTGGGCCGGCGGGGGCTACAATGCGCCCGATTTCGGCAATCCGTTTTATATCAGCATCGCCGCCCTCGTACTGATCGTGACATTGCTGGTGGCCCGATTCGCGCGCGGCTTCTTCAGCAGCCTGGCTGTATTGGCAGGCATAGTGGCCGGAATGCTGGTTGCCATCCTGTTCGGCAAGGTCAGCCTGAGCGGCATCGACACTGTGCCCATGGTAGAAATGGTCCGGCCCTTCCAGTTCGGCATGCCCACCTTCGACCCCGTCGCTATATTCACCATGACCCTCGTCGTACTGATCACTATGGTCGAATCCATCGGGCTGTTTTTCTCGCTGGGAGAAATCCTGAACCACAAGATCACGCGCGAAGAATTTACCCGAGGGCTTCGCGCCGATGCGCTGGGCGCGACGATCGGCGGCATTTTCAATGCCTTCCCCTACACCTCCTATGCCCAGAACATCGGCCTGGTCGGCATTACGGGCGTGCGTAGCCGCTACGTGTGCGCGGCGGGCGGCGTCATACTTATTCTGCTAGGCTTGCTGCCCAAGCTCGCTCACATTATCGCCACCATTCCCCAATATGTGCTGGGCGGCGCGGCAATCGCCATGTTCGGCATGGTGGCCGCTTCGGGCGTACGCATCCTGCAAGGCGTGGACTTCCGCCACAATCGCCACAATACGCTCATTATGGCCATCAGCCTGGGGATAGGCATGATTCCCACCATGTCGCCCAATTTCTTCTCGGCCTTCCCGTCCTACCTGGCTCCGTTCCTGCAAAGCGGCGTATTGCTGACCGTCGTCACCGCGGTCGTGCTCAATGTCATCTTCAACGGAGTGCGGCAAGGACTGGAGAGTCTTCCCAGCGAACCCTCCGCAGCCGCTGCCGCGCGCACACTACCGCCGGCCGGCCAGACTCTGTAGGCGCCCAGGCCCGATCTCGACGGAAAACCATATGTCCGATATTTGCGATACCCTGTTCACGCGCGGCACCGTCGTTACCATGGATGATGAACGGCGCATCCTCCAGGATGCCGCTGTCGCCGTGCTCGGCAACCGAATCGCCGCCGTCGGCCCGGCCGAGGAACTGGCCCATTGGCGCGCGGCGCGAGTCATCGACTGCCGCGGCCACGCCATCATTCCGGGTCTGATAGACAGCCACAACCATCTCTTCCAGGTCGCCGGACGCGGCCTGGGGGACGGCATGGCGCTCTGGCAGTGGCTGGGCGAATTCATGCTGCCGCTGGCCGCCAACATTTCTCCCGTCGAAGCCGTCGCCGCCGTGCGCGCCGGCGCCATGGAGGCGTTGAGTTGCGGCACGACCACCATCATCGACAACCATTACGCGCCGGCCGACACTGCCACCACTCTGGCTGTCGCGGCAGCCCTGCGCGACATGGGGCTGCGCGGCGCCGTCGCCCGCGGCATGTTCGGCCCGTTTACCGACGTCGCCCGCGACAACGGGCTCGACGCCGCCTTGTTCCAGCACGATACCGCCGACGAGATCGCCTCGATGCGCGAATGCCTCGAGCACTGGCGCGATGACCGGATCGCCATCTGGCCCTCTCCCATCAACATCATCTATAACGATCAGGAGCTGGTGCGCCAATCGGCCGCGCGAGCGGCCGATTTCGGGGTCAAGTGGCACACACACTGCTCCGAGGCTCGCCTCGAGCCTGAAATCTACGAACGCGCCTATTGAGCGCGCCCGTTCGCCTGGATGGAACGCGAAAGCCTGCTGGATCAGAACGCCACCTTCGCCCATGCAATCTGGCTGGACGACGAAGAAGTGGAAATCGCGGGCCGGCGGCGCTGCGGCGTCGCCCATAACCCGATGTCCAACGAATACCTCGCTTCCGGCGCCATGCGGCACAAAGAGTTGCGCGCCGCCGGCGCTATGATAGGAATCGGCGCGGACGGGGCGGCCTGCCACTGCATGGACCTGTTCCAGATCATGAAACAAGTCGTCTACGTGCAACGCCTGGCATTGCTGGATCCCGTCGCCAGCAACGCCTGGGATGCGTTCGAGCTGGCCACGCGCGAGGGCGCCCGGCTGGCGGGCGTGGACGCCGGCCAGCTTGCCGTGGGTAAATTGGCCGACATCGCCGTCGTATCCTTGGACAAACCCGCTCAAGCTCCCTGTTTCGACCTGATCTCCAACTTGGTCTACTCCGGTTCAGGCCGGGACGTGACTCACACCATGGTAGACGGCAGGATGGTATACGAAAACCAGCGCCTGCAATGCGTGGACGGCGATGAAATCAAGCAGCAGGCCCGCGATGCCTGCCGACAGCTCATAAGGCGCTTGAAGATTCCGGTGCGCGGGGATGGTGGGCGCTCGCTTCCCCTGGCCTGACCGTTGCGCCGGTCGCGGGCTTCGCAAGCACTACTTGATCATTCAGTTATTTGTAAGTTAATCTGCAAATACCTAAACTTTTTGCGAATTCCGCACTCTAATCACAGTATGGCCGACAAAGCCGCATCACGCATTTCAATGTGAGGCGCGCTCAAAGTGCTATATTGAACCAGATGTGCGCCTTTCGGCCCGCAACAACCCCGTCTATCGACACTAAAGGATCCAACATGAGCGACTTTCGTCA
>JBEBXF010000084.1:0-10526 GCA_040391725.1 Eoetvoesiella caeni
GATGAGGCCGATGAACAGATACTGATACTGCACATCCAGCCCATGCAACAACAGCAGGCTTTGCAATACTCCGATGAATACGACGCCAGCCATGGTGCGCAACACCGAGCCATGGCCGCCGCCGATGGCGGTTCCTCCCACAAGAACCGCGGAAATCGCGGAATAATCGAAGCCCACGCCGAACTCCATGGAGCCGGATCCGTAGCGCGCGGCAAGCAATATCCCCGAAACTCCGGTAAAGAGTCCCGCAGCAAGATAACTGCCGGCCACTGTGCTCCATGGCCGTATGCCGGCCACTACCGCCGCGTCGATGTTGGCTCCCACAAAAATCACGTTCTGGCCAAATTTCGTCAAACGCAAAACGGCCTCTCCGGCAACGACCGCCCCCAAAAACACCAGAAGAGGTATCGGCACGCCCGCCAATCGGCCCTTGAGCAGATTCAGGGCATCCGCATGAACGTAGATGCTTTGCCCGCCGGCGATGTACTGCGCTACGCCAAGCATCAGGCTGAGAAACGCAATGCTGACAATCAGCGGATTGGCCCGGAACACGCCGATCAACAGGCCCTGCGCCACGGTAAGCGCCATCGCCAGTACTAACCCGGCCCCGGCGGCCAGGACGAAGCCATGGCCGGAAAGATAAGCGACCAGCATCGCCGTCGCCGCGCATGTAGCGCCAAGCGAAAACGACATGATATTGCCCGACAACGTAATGAACGTCATACCCACCGCCACGCAGCCGATCAGCGACAGCGTGCCGGTAAGAGCGATGAGGTTGGGCCGGCTGGCAAAGCCCGAAGTCGTGAAGGCCGCGATGACAAGCACGGCCAAAGCCGCGCCCGTGGCCCAGGTTTGCATATCGGGGGAGCCCACCCGCTCGAGTCGGCGCCTCGGCATGCTGGAAGATGCAGAGACGCTCATACCGCCTTCTCCCGGGACTGGCCGCTGTGCGTGATGTCGGACAATAGGCGGTTGCGCGAAATATCCGGCCGAGCATACCGCCCCACCTGCCGGCCCCTGAACATCGTGACCACCACATCCGCCATGCCCGCCACCTCTTCCAGATCCGTCGACATCATGACAACGCAAACCCCTGATCGCAAATCCGGCGCATAAGCCCGTAGATTTCGGCGCGTGCACCCACGTCGACCCCTCGCGTCGGCTCGTTCAGCAACAGAACGCCGAATTCGTTATCCGTCAAGGAACGGGCCACGGCAATCTTCTGCTGGTTGCCGCCGCTGAGATCGCCGGCGGTCGAGCGCAACCTGGCGGGGTCCAGCGCCACCTTGATGCAGGCGTCATGCGCCAGCCGATCCAGTTTCCGCTGCGAAACGAAGCCCGCCGTCGCGATGCGATCGAGCTGGGAAGCCAGCAAATTGAGCCGTACGGGCAAATCCAGAAAAATTCCTTCGCCGGCCCGATCCTCGGACACGAACCGGACATTGGCCCGCAGCGCAGCGCCGACCGAGCCAAGGCGCATGGGACGCCCACCCACCAAGACCCGTCCGGTGGTGTTGTAGACCAGTCCCGCCATAGCTCGCACGGCTTCCGCCGCCCCCGAACCGATCTGGCCTGAAAGGCAGACGATCTGCCCCCGCAGCGCCTCAAAAGAAAGAGCGTGCACGATGCCCGGCACAGCAAGGTTCGACACCGCCAAGCCCGTTTCGGCATTCGGGCTTCCTGCCGGCGGATACATCTGCCCCAAGGGGCGGCCCAGCATCATCTCGATCAAGCTTTCCCGATCCACCTGGGCAACCGGCAGGGTCGCCACTTCGGCGCCGTTGCGCAATACGGTCACGTTGTCGCAGATCTCGAAGACCTCCGCCAGGCGATGAGTAATGAAAATGACGGAGCAGCCCAGGCCTCGGACGCGTCTCAGCGCTGCGAAGACTCGCTCGATTTCGCCATCGCTGAGCGTGGCCGTCGGCTCGTCCAGCAAAAGCACGCGGGCCTTGCGCGCAAGCATGCGCGCAATTTCAAGCAATTGCCGTTCGCCCAGCGAAAGCTCGGCAGCCAGAGTGCCTAGGGCAAGCCGATCCAGCCCGACCACTTTCAATGCCTCGGCCGCTTGCCGGCGCAGGCTTGCACGCCGATGCAGAAACGGCACGTCGCGATGGCCGAGCAAGACATTGTCCAATACCGAGAGATGAGGAATGATGCTCAGTTCCTGGGACACGAAGGCTATGCCGTCGGCTTGCGAATCTCGCGAGCTTTTGTAATGCCTGGCTACGCCATCGACCAGGACTTCACCGGCATCGGGACGATGGATTCCGGTCAGCAATTTGACCAAGGTGCTTTTACCCGCGCCATTCTCGCCGCACAGGGCGCGGATTTCGCCCTGTGCGACGGAAAACGAAGTGGGCCGTAGCGCCTGGATCATGCCGAATGTCTTTTGAACACTGCGGGCTTCGAGTACCTGCGTCATGCTGATTCGTCCGCTTAATACGTGCAGGCGTCCGCGTACTCGGCCAGATTGGCCTTGGTAATGGCCGCCATCTTCAAATAATTGTGCTTTTCGACAGGCTTGCCATTCAAGAAGTCGACAACGGTCGCAACGGCCGCCTTGCCCGTACGCACCGGCATTTGGGTGGCGGTGCTGTATTGCTCGCCGTTGCGAATGTGATCCACGCCGAACTTCATGCAGTTTGAACTGACGACGACCAACTCACCCTTGCCGGTTCCCAAGGGCACGCCCGCCGCCTTGGCCGCCAATATGACTCCGTGCGCCATGTTGTCCGCCATGCCGTAGACGGCATCCAGCCCGCCCTGCGCGGCGAAGCGCGCGAACAACTGGCCGGCTATGCGCTCGCTGGCCGCGGTATCCCATTTGGCATCTTCGGTAGCCACGATCTTGATCTCGGGATGGGCAGCAACCGCCGCCTTGAAGCCCTGCAGACGCCGTGGCGCAACGCCTTCGGCCAAGGAACCGGTGACAAGCGCTACCTTGGGATTCTTGCGGTCTTTCAAAGCGGTTGCGAGCGCCTCACCGGTCAATTTGCCCAGAACCACGTGATCTTCGCCGATAAACGACTCGTAAAGGCCGTCATTGCCGTCGGCCACCGGGGAATTGACGACAAAGACAGGCAGCTTGGCATTTTTGGCCGCGACCAAAGCCGGGATGATGCCCCTTTCGCTGATGGGCGTTATGACCAGCGCGTCGTATCCCTTGGCGATCACGTCGCTGACCTGCTGGCTTTGCAAGGCGGCATCGTAAGGGCTGGTCAGCACGGTGGCTGTCATGCCGTTCTTTTCGCTTTCGGACTGTATAGTCGCGGCCAGGGCTGCGATAAAGGGATTGCTTGTGGTTGCGGTCAGGTAGGCGATACGCTTGCCATTGACCTGCGCTTGGGCCGATGCCATGCCCAACGCAAGGCTGACGGCCGCAAAAAATGAAAATAGGGCTGAAGGCTTGATACGATTCACGGCTTGCTCCTCGTTCTTGTCATGGTCAAGGACGCTGGCCGTCGCACCTGCGAAAACCTCGTCCCATCCACGGATTGGAGCATCGCGCCAGACGAGGGTCTAATACTATTTATATGCCGGTAGCCATACAATTTTTTATGGCAGGGTTAACCCCTCATGCGCGGCGCACCGCGAACCGCGACGAGGCATAATTTGAAGCGACAAGGGAATGGAATGAGCCGGCCGCCTTGGCAGCCGGCTACAGCTACGGCGCCTTTACGCTGGCCAGCTTCTTGTTGAAAGCATCCAGCGGCATTGCGCCGCCGACCCGGCTGCCATCGGCGAAAATTATGGTCGGCGTGCCCCGCACGCCCAGCTTCTGGCCCAGCGCCAATAGCTGGTCGATAGGCGCATCGCATTGCGCTTGCGCCGGTGTTTTGGCATTGACCATCCAATCACGCCAGGTGGCCGCCTTATCCTTCGCGCACCAGATATTGCGCGCCTTATCCGTGGAGTCAGGGGCAAGTATCGGGTACAGCAAGGTGTAGACGGTAATGTTGTCCACGCTTTCGAGCGTGCGGTGCATCTGCTTGCAATACCCGCAATTCGGATCTTCGAACATGGCGATCTTGCGCGAGCCATTGCCCTTCACCTGCTTGATCGCCATATCCAGCGGCAGCGTATCGAAAGGCACTTCCGACAGCTTCGCCAGATGCTGGGCCGTCAGGTCCACGCGCTCCTTCGCGTCGATCAGCGAGCCTTGCAGCACGTAATCGGCGTTCGCATCGGTGTACATCAGATTCATGTCCACCTGCACCTCGAACAGTCCGGCCAGCGGCGTGGGCCGCACCGCGGTAACCCGGATGCCGGCGAAGCGATGTTCGAACGCATCCTTGACCTTGGCCAGCGCATCGGCCGAAGAGGGCTGGTCTTGCTCGGCGGGCCCCGCCACCGACATGGCCGGCGCGGCATCGGCCGCCGGAGCCTTGGCGTCCTGGGCGCGGGCCGCCCCCAGCATTCCCAAAGCCAGCACGCAGCCAGCCAACACCGAATACATCAAACCTGATAACGGCCGAGCCATAATGAAACCTCTGAAACCTGAAAGTCTGAATAATACAGTAACCAAATCGCGGGTCGAACGATTATATAGGCTATGGCCCACAACGGCTCCACGAGCCGGAAAGCGGCCCATTCGGGCCGAATGGCATCAGCCGCCCGATGCGCCGCTTATCAGGAACCGCTTGATGAACGGCAACCGGTCGACCAGTTGCATGCCGGCGTTGCGGGCCAAGGCGACGGGCGCCGCCTGCGAGGCAAACAAGCGGTGCAGGCCGTCGGTGGCCAGGCGCATGGCCAGCACCGGCTCGGCGCGCGCACGCCGGTAGCGGCTCAGGACGCGCATCTCGCCCACGGCCCGGAAAGGCTCGCGGCCGCGGATCACGTCGATCAGTTGCTCGGTATCCGCCAGCCCCAGGTTCAAACCCTGGCCGGCCAGGGGATGCACGCGGTGGGCCGCGTCGCCCACCAGCGCGACGCCGGGCACCACCATGCCGCTCTTTTCCAGAAACAGGGGGAAGCCGGCCAAGACGCCGCGCACCGTCAATTTGCCCAATCGCCCCTGGCTGGCTTCCTGCAAGCCCAACTCCAGCTCGGCGTTGCGTTCGGCCTCGGGCAAAGCCTGCAGCGCATCGGCCTGGGCCTGGGGCATGGACCACACCATGGAAACCTGGTGCCCGTCCGCCGTATCGGGCATGGGCAGCAGGGCCAGCACGCCATCGGTGGTAAACCACTGCAAGGCGGCGTTCAAATGAGGCAGCTCGGCGGTAAGGTGCACGACCAGGCCGGTGGCATGGTAGGCCTTGGACTCATGGCTGATGCCCGAGGCGGCGCGCACCGGCGAGCTCGCGCCGTCGGCGCCCACCACCAGGCCGGCCGGAACACGCCTGCCCGTGTCGGTCACGACCGCGCCGGCTTCCAGGCCCTGAAACTTTTCGGCCTGCCAGGCGATGCCGAAAACCTGCACAGCCTGCCGCAACACGCGTTCCAGTTCGCTGGACTCTACGATCCAGGCCAGAGTGGGCATGGCGGCCTGCCAGGCGCGCAGCGCCACCTGCCCGCTTGCGTCGCCGAACACTTCCATGGCTTCCACCGGCGTCACCCGCGCGGCGTCCAACATGCCCCATACGCCCAAATGCTCCAGAAAACACTGGCTGGCCGGCGATATGGCGTAAACGCGCGGGCAGTATTGGCCCGGAACCGCCGGCGGCACCGGCACGTTGGGGCCCAGCAGCGTTACCCGCAGCCCCGCCTTGGTCAGCCCCAGCGCCGTAGCCAGGCCGACGATACCGGTTCCGCATACGACGATGTTTTCGGTAGACATACTCATACTGGGCCTTATCTCGCTGAAGGCGCGCCGCCCTGCTTGGGCCACAGCACCCACATTTCGCCTTGCTGCTTCATGCGGCCGGCCTGCGCGCCGGCGTCGTCGCCAAAGCCCCAATAGAAATCGGTGCGCGCGGCGCCTCGTATGGCGGCGCCGGTATCCTGCGCAAACACCAGGCGCTGCAGCGGATTCTTCGAAGCCGGATATTGCGTGGACAGGAACAACGGCGCTCCCAGCGGCACGAACGTCGTGTCGACGGCGACGGAGCGCTCGCCGATGAGCGGAAGGCCGTAGGCGCCCTTGGGGCCCAGTTCCGGATCGACGATGTCCTCTTCGCGGAAGAACACCATGGCGGGGTTGGCATTGAGCATTTCCTGAACCCGGCCGGGATTGCTCTTGGCCCAGGCCTTGATGTTCTGCATGGACGCCTGCGACAGCGGCATGAAGCCTTTGTCGGCCAGCCATTTGCCGATGGAGGCATAAGGGCGGCCATTATGGTCGGCATACGCCAGGCGCACGACCTCGCCGCCGGGCAGCTCGGCGCGGCCCGAGCCCTGGATTTGCAGGAAGAACGCGTCGACGGGGTCGTTGGCCCAGACGATGACGGGCGGCTGCGTGGGCGACGAGACGATCTGGGCCCGGGTGTCGTAGGGCACGACACGGTTGCCGACCAGCTTGCCCCGTACGCGCTTGCCGGCCAGCTCAGGGTACACCGCCCCCAGATCCACAGTGAGCAGGTCGGCCGGAGCGGCATACAAAGGCCATTGATAAGCCCCCTGGCGAGTGCGCGATGCGTGGATCAAAGGCTCGTAATAACCCGTCACCAGGCTTTTGGCCGGGTGCCCGGCGGGATCAAGAAGCCGCCACGGCTGCAGATGCGTCTGCAGGAACTGGCGCACCTGGGCGGTGTCGGGATTGCCGACGGCAATGCCCGACTGCAGCACCGCAGCGCAAACCGGCTGCCAGACGCGCGGCGTTGCGCGCGCCGGCAGAGCCAGCGACCCCGATACCGGCCGCATCAAGCCCTTGCAATTATTGACAAATGCTTTCCAGACCAGATGCAGATCGTCGGACTGCCAGCCCGGCAAGGCCGACCAGCTGGTTTGCTGGAACTTTCCGGCCAGGGCACGGGGCTTGGTGTCCCGCATGGAGCCCAGGTCGGGAACGCGCAAGGGCTGTTCGACCAGATTTTCAGCCTGTCCCACGGAGGGCGCGGGCGGCCCCACGCCGGATTCGGGCGGCACCGTGCTGCACGCGGCCAGAAGCGCCAGCAGCGCGGACGAAAGCAATAGTTTCTTCATGGACATCGGTAAAGGGGAAATCGATTCAATGCAAGGTGCGCGGCATGGCCAGGACGAACTCGTCGATGGGCACCTCGAACGGAATGCCATTATCACCCACGCAATGGTAAGTGCCGCGCATGGTGCCTATGGGTGTTGGTAAAGGACAGCCACTTGTGTATTCAAATGTTTCGCCCGGATTCAGCAAGGGCTGCTGGCCCACCACGCCCAGGCCGCGCACTTCCTGCACGTTTTGCCGGCCGTCGGTGATGACCCAGTGGCGGCTGATGACCTGGGCCGGATGCGCGCCGTTATTGGTGATTCGAACCGTGTAGGCGAATACGAACTGCTGTTCGTTGGGGTCGGACTGTTCGGGCAGGTATTGCGGCGTCACGATAACGGACAGGTCGTAAGGCTTCATGTAAAAATTCCCGATAAAACGATTTTAGCGGCCTGAAAAAATAGAAAACCACGCCTAACCTGTAATAATGGCGCTTGCACCAGTTTCTTTTTTGCACACGGATCCAGTTTACGCCCATGAGCACGACACCCACCACACGCATCGCCCCCAGCCTGCTTTCCGCCGATTTCGCCCGTCTGGGCGAGGAAGTCCGCAGTGTCGTCGCGGCCGGAGCCGACTGGATCCACTTCGATGTCATGGACAACCACTACGTGCCCAACCTGACCATCGGCCCCATGGTGTGCGAAGCCCTGCGCCCGCACACCGATGCGCCCATCGACGTGCATCTCATGGTCGAACCCGTCGACGCCATTATCCCGCAATTTGCCAAGGCCGGCGCCAACATCATCACTTTCCACCCCGAGGCGTCCCGCCACCCGGACCGCACTCTGGGCCTCATCAAGGAACACGGCTGCAAGGCCGGCCTGGTTTTCAACCCGGCCACCTCGCTCGACTGGATGGACTACGTCATGGACAAACTCGACGTGGTGCTGCTGATGTCGGTCAACCCCGGGTTCGGCGGCCAAAGCTTCATTCCGGCCACGCTGGCCAAGCTGACCCAGGCCCGCCGCAAGATCCAGGCCTGGCAGGAACAGGGCGGCCAACCCATTGCGCTGGAAGTCGACGGCGGCGTCAAGGTCAGCAACATCGCCGCCATCCGCGCCGCCGGCGCCGACACCTTCGTCGCCGGGTCGGCCATTTTCGGCCAGAAGGACTACAAGGAAGTCATTGCCGCCATGCGCGCCGAAATCATCAAGGGCGAAACCATTTCCGTCTGACGACCCGCCAAGAACATGCCATATACCGCTGTATTGCTGGACCTGGACGGCACCCTGCTCGACACCATTCCCGACCTGGCCGACGCCACCAACGCCATGCTCGCCGACCTGGGCCTTGCGCCGCTTCCACAGGAAACCGTAGCCTCGCTGGTGGGCAAAGGCACGAAAGCCCTTATTGCCTCGGTGCTGGCCCGCCAGGAGCAA
The DNA here is from genome assembly GCA_040391725.1 of Eoetvoesiella caeni. Classification (GTDB taxonomy): domain Bacteria; phylum Pseudomonadota; class Gammaproteobacteria; order Burkholderiales; family Burkholderiaceae_B; genus Eoetvoesia; species Eoetvoesia caeni_A. The sequence goes on from JBEBXF010000084.1 coordinate 8,509, forward strand.
AGCGGCGATCCGGCCTTGCAGGAACGCGCGCAAGCGCTGTTCCGCCGGCACTACCACCGTTTCAACGGCCAGCGCGCCGTCCTGTATCGGGGGGTCGAGCAAGGGCTGCGGGCCTTCGCGCGCATGGGCTTGAAGCTGGCCGTGGTCACCAACAAACCCGCCGAATTCACCCTGCCCCTGCTGGAGCGCAGCGGGCTGGCGCCGTATTTCGAATGCGTGGTTTGCGGCGACACCTGCCCCGAGCAAAAGCCGCGGCCCGAGCCTCTGTTGCATGCCTGCGCGCAACTGGGCGCGGCGCCCGGACAGGCGGTGATGATCGGCGATTCGATCAACGACGCCCAGGCGGCCCAGGCCGCGGGCATCACCGCCCTGGCTGTTCCGTACGGCTACAACCACGGTCACAGCGTGCAAAATTTGAAAGTCGATGATATAGTTATGTCCATCGAAGCCGCCGCGCAATGGATCAGCAAGCGCCGAACCGGCCAGGGCCAAGCCGCCCTGGGTTCCGCCTGATCCTTCCAGCATCTTCGGCAACGTTCAAAAAACAAACACCATGGCCGCTACCCCATCTTATTACACAACTCCCAACGCCACATGGCGTTGGTGGCGCTTGTGTTCTGGGTGGCGGTAATTCCTCCCGGCATGTAAGACCCCGTCTTCTCGTGCCGACTGCATTACCAAGCAGCCAAGCCCGGAACCATACACATCATGGCCGGGCTTTTTTGATTCTGTCCGGTCTTGTGCACCAACAAAGCCAACCCGAGAGCACCATGACAGAAATCGAATTCAACGCACTTGCCGCCCAGGGATACAACCGCATCCCCCTTATGGCGGAAACCTACGCCGACCTCGACACCCCGTTGTCCATCTACCTGAAACTGGCCTACAGCGGCCCCGAAGGCGGACGCAACAGCTGCCTGATGGAATCGGTCGTGGGCGGCGAACGCTTCGGGCGCTATTCCTTCATCGGCCTGCCCGCCAAAACCATCATCCGCGCCACCGGCACGCTGACCGAAGTCGTGCACCAGGGCCAGGTCGTGGAAACCCATGAAGGCGACCCGCTGGCCTTCATCGAAGCCTACCAGGCCCGCTTCAAGGTGGCGCTGCGCCCCGGCATGCCCCGTTTCGCGGGGGGTCTGGCCGGCTACTTCGGCTACGACACCGTGCGCCACATGGAGCCCCGGCTCGGGCCGGCCGTCAAGCCCTTTCCTTCGGGCCAGGACGAAGGCACGCCCGACATCATGCTGCTGCACGTGGACGAGTTCGTGGTGGTCGACAACCTGGCCGGCCGCACCTACCTGGTCGTGTACGCCGACCCGCAACAGCCCGAAGCCTACGCCAACGCCCGGCGGCGCATCAAGGACCTGCGCGAAAAGCTGCGCATGCCGGTCGTCATTCCCTACGCCTATTCCAGCCTGCAAACCGACTCCCGACGCGATTTCAAGAAAGAAGACTACCTGGCCGCCGTGCTCAAGGCCAAGGAATACATCGCCGCCGGCGACCTCATGCAGGTGCAGATCAGCCAGGTCATCGCCAAGCCTTACCGCGATTCGCCGCTGTCGCTGTACCGTTCGCTGCGTTCGCTGAACCCCTCGCCCTATATGTACTACTGGGATTTCGACACCTTCCACGTCGTGGGCTCGTCGCCTGAAATCCTGGTTCGCCAGGAAACCATCGCCGAAGCCGATCGCGACCAGACCCTGGTCACCATCCGTCCCCTGGCCGGCACGCGCAAGCGCGGCGGCACCCCGGCCGAGGACGCCGCGCTGGCCGCCGAGCTGCAGGCCGACCCCAAGGAGCGCGCCGAGCACGTCATGCTCATCGACCTGGCGCGCAACGACGTAGGCCGCGTGGCGCAAACCGGTTCAGTCAAGGTGACCGACACCATGACCATCGAACGCTACTCGCACGTGCAGCACCTGGTTTCCAACGTCAGCGGCGTGCTGAATGAAGGCATGAGCAATATGGACGTGCTGCGCGCGACCTTTCCCGCCGGCACCCTGACCGGCGCGCCCAAG
>JBEBXF010000085.1:0-10432 GCA_040391725.1 Eoetvoesiella caeni
GTCGCACAGCGTCCGAATGGGACGTTCGACCCTGACCTTGAAGACGGGCTTGAAGCCATTGGGCGCCAGCACGGTATTGATCGGCAGATCCTTGGCTTCGGCCTTCTGGTACACGTGTCCCAGCGGGCCGACGTTGCGCAGCACGTCTTTGTTCTCGATCAGGCGGACAGCCTGGTCGACGGCAATGCGTCCCACCAGCACCACGGGCGCCATGCCCGCCGCTTCGATCCGGCCCGCCTTGACGCCCTCGTATACCCCCGGCGTCGTGTAAACGGAAACCACCTTGACTTTGCCGGCCAGGCCCCGTCCGCGCAATACCGGCACGGCGGCTTCGGCGGTGACCGCCGTGCCCACGACGTAATCGAGATCCTTGTGGGTCTGCAGCAAATCTTCCACCAGGCGCGCCTGCACTTCTTTACCCGTGTCGCCGTACTTGGTCTCCACGATTTCCACGGCGCTGCCCTGGATGCCCTTGAGGAAGCCCTGGTTGAACAGCTCTACCCAGCCCGCGCCCGCCGGGCCCGGCAGCCAGGCGACCTTGACCTTGGGACTGCCCGCGGGATGCTTCTTGGCCAGATACTGGCCGGCGCGGAAGCCTTCGTCGCTGGGAATGGTCAACACATGCGCGTCGACGTCCTTCGAGGCGATGCCGTTATAGGCGTCCACCACGTACACGCCTTTTTTCTTGAGATCGGCCACGAGATTGTTCAGCCCATCCTGCGAGATCGAGCCGATGACCACGGCCTTGGCTCCGCCGGCCACGCAATTTTCGATCTGCGAAATCTGGTTGTTGAGCTCGGTATAGCCGCCCGCATCCATGACCTGCAGATTCACGCCCAGGCGCTTGGCCTCTTCGACGACGCCGTAGTCGGCGGCCAGCCAGAACGAATCCTTCATATGCGGGAACGACACGCAGACATTCCAGGGCTTCTCGGCCTTGGGCAGGGCCTCGTACTTGGCCGGCGTGCGGCTGCCGTCGGGGTTCATCATCTCGACATCGAGCGGATACCAGGCCGCGTGCGCCGCGACCGAGCCCATCAGAAGCGCCGCCGCTCCCGCTGCCTGCAAACCCATCATCAATTTTTTCACTTCCCGTCTCCTTGTTTATCGGCCGGCTTGCGGAAACCAGAAATCCCGCGACGAGCCGTTATGCAATCGCGATTGCGATGGCGTAGTTTCTGACGAGGAAAAGGTTAGGTCTATTGAATTCTGACGTGGGATTTATTACCATAAGGTTATATAAAACTCGGCGCAGCGCCTCATGGCCAAGCTAAATTGGTACATCCGTTCCAACCTCAAGTTCAGCCATCTCCAGCTATTGGTGGCCCTGGACAACTTTCGCAGCATCGGACGCGCCGCCGGCTATCTCAACGTCAGCCAGCCGGCCATCTCCAAAGCCCTGGCCTCGCTGGAGGCAAACCTAGGGTTTCCCCTATTCACCAGAACAACACGCGGCATGGAACCGTCCGAGTACGGCGAGTGCCTGGTTCGGCACGCGCGCGACATCCTGCGGCGCATGGTCAGCATCGAGGAAGAACTGCTGGATATTGCCGAAGGACGCATCGCCCGCATCTCCATGGGCGTGCTGCCCGCGGCGGCGGGGGTGCTGGTGCCGCGCTTCGTCACCGACCTGAACAAGAGCAATGCCGACATCACCCTGTCGATCCGCGAAGGCACCATGGACGCCCTGGTGCCCATGCTGCGGGCCGGCGACATCGACTTCGTGCTCGGCAACCTGCCCCTGCGGCCCCTGGGCGCCGAATTCAAGACCGAGCTTCTGTATGAAGATCCCATCGTGGTGGTCGTGCGCAAGGACCACCCCCTGACGAAAATCGACAATCTGCAGTGGGACGCGCTGTCGGGCTGCTCCATGATCCTGCCCACCCAGGATGCCTCCACCCGCGCATCCATCGACGACTTCCTGGCCCGGCACGCCGTCGATATTCCGCACCAGCACCTGGAATCGCTGTCGACCTTCACGAATGTGGGCGTCCTGCAGTTCACCGACGCCGTAGCCTTCCTGTCACGCGTGCTGGCCGAGCATTTTCAGCGCATGGGCCTGCTGGCGATGCTGCCGCTGGGCCTGCCCGACACCTGCATCCATGTGGGGCTTACCTGGATGGCCGACCGCAAGACGACCAAGGCCCACGAAAGCGTCAAAGAACAGATCCGCAATACGCGCGACGCGCTTCTCAGCCAGCTCTCGGCCTAGGGCCTGGCGCGGAGCAACGCCTGGTTCACTGGGCCGCGCCGGGCTCCGGAACGTACACGACGGTGCCGTCCTTCATGCGGTAGGCCACGCCGGCCTTGGAGCCTTCGCCCTGCCCGGTCTGCCCGTTGGCTTTGTAGCGCTCGATCTTCTCGCCCTTCTTGACGATCATTTCCATCGTTTCCTTGCCCGGATCCGTGATGATGGTCACGTCTTTCTTCGTGAAGGGATCCAGCAAGGGGTTCTGGGCGATCGTGATCAGCAGCGCCGCAATGATCACCAGGAAGATGTCGATCAGGTTCACGACCGACAGGATGGGGTCGTCGGACTCCGTTTCCTCCAAGAACTTCATGCTGTCTTTCTCCCGGCCGCGTGCGCGCCGAAGCCGGCCGGCGCCTGCAGCCAGGCCAGTTCCTCGGCCAGCCAGCGGCGCTTCACGGAAACGATCCAGTAGGTAATGGCAGCGGCGATGAGCGCCAGGATCACCGCCGAAAAGGCAATGGCCAGGTTTTCCGACACCGAAGCCAGATTGCCGTCCGACAGGCCCTTCAACGCCGGCCCCATGGGGATCATGGTGGCGACCAGGCCCAGCATGGGCGTCACCCGGGTGACGATGCGCGGCACTTCCAGCAGCTTGTGCGCGGCCACGTCCAGATCGTCCTGCGAGGCATCCGGATTGGCATGGGCCCAGCGCAGCAGCTCGAAGCTGCGCCGGCGATGCGACGTGTCGTCGATGGCCTGGCCGCGGCGCTGGGAATAAGCCACCGCGAAGGCGCCCAGCGCATACAAGGCATACAGGAACAGCACCGAAATGGCCACCAGCGTGGGAATCAGGAAGATCTGCCCCACCTGATACATCAGACTTTCAAGAATATGACTCATGCAACTTCCTTTTCATTACAGCAATGGAAATAAATTCGTTGCGGGCATGCTTGCCCGCAACCGGCGTGCGGCCAACCGGCTCCGCGGTGGTCACGCCGGCCCCGCCCTGGCCTGCCGCCGACGCTAGCCCGCCTGCACGCGCACGGGTCGCGCCTGGCGCCAGGCGCCCGCGACGACGACCAGCAGCAAAAAGGCCAGCACGAAATACAAGGTGTTGTCGGGCTCGGCATTGGCCCCGGCTTTCTCCAGCTTCATGCCGGTGACCTGTTCCAGGGCCGCATCGTCCGGCGCTGGCGGCTGCGGCGCCTGAAGCTGTTCGGGCGCGCGGTTCGCCTGGGCCGGATCCTGCTCGGGCGACGCCAGCATCTCGGCCTTCACCGGCTCGCCGGCCGCCACATACTCCAAGAAGCGGGCGTTGTCGCTGCGCACGTCGTAGCGCGCCGCCAGGTCGTTGTAGCGCTCCTTGAGCATCTGCACGGTTTGCGGGTCGGCCCGCCAATACCCCTGGCGCGCGGCCTCCAGCATGCGTTCCATGGTCTGGGCCAGCGCATGCGGGTTCTCTTTCTCGAACCACTCCTTCAAGCCCAGCTCGTATTTGTCGTTGACATACACGTCGACCATTTCCTGCCATTGATCATCGCGCACGATTTCGCGCGCCACCGAAGTCCAGCCCCAGAAATTATTGGTGGCGTCCAGCACGCTGAGCGTTCCGGCATAACCTTCGGCCATCAAGGCCTTGATATAGCCCGGATGGAACTGGCGCGTGGCCAGCTCCTTGGCCAGAAAGCCGGCCGCGCCCTCGACCTTGCCGGCGCCGCCGCCGCGCAGATTGGAGATGTACAGCTCGGGCGCCTTGCCGTCCAGGCTGCGTACCGCCAGGCCGATGCCGCCCAGGTACTGGAAGGGGTCGTCGGTGGTCAGCATGCCGTAGGTATTGGAGGTGCGCGACAGCACGGCGCCTTCCGTGCCGCGCAATTGCTCGGCATACAGATTGGCGGCGCTGCCGGCCACGCCTTCCGCCCCCCATTTGCTTTCGTCGGGGCCGTAGGCGAATTTCATCCTTGACAGATAAAGCGCGGCCAGCTTTTTGTCGCCCTCTTCCTTGCCGTTCCAGGTGTCGGTGGCCAGCGTGGCATCGTCCAGGCCCGTGCCGTATTGACCCGATGCCGACGAGAAGATCCGGGTCTGTCCCGCCAGTTTCGCGTCGCCCGGCGCCACGCCTTCCTGCCTGAGCTGGGCCTCGATGCGTGTGGCGTTCTCGGCAACCGGATTGTCGGCCTCCTCGGCCAGGGCCGCCAACTGCGCCGCGTGCGCCAGTTGCTTGAGCACGTTGGGGAAGTGATCGCGATACAGGCCCGTGGCCGACAGCACCACGTCCACGCGGGGGCGGCCCAGCGTCTTGCGGTCGACCAGCTCCACACCGACCACGCGGCCGCCCTTGTCCCAAACCGGCTGCACGCCCATCAGCCACAAGGCCTGGGCTTCGAGCAGGCCCTGATGACGCATGGTTTCCACCGACCACAACGAAAACGTGAGCTTGCGCGGCAAGTGCCCGCTGGACTGGCGATGCGCTTCCAGCAATTGCTCGGCCGCCTGGCGGCCGGCTTCCCAAGCCTGCTTGGTGGGCACGCGCGAAGGGTCGAACCCATACAGATTGCGGCCCGTCGGGTAGGCCTCGGGATTCTTGATGGGATCGCCGCCATACGAGGTCGGGATGTAATGCCCGGCCAGCGCTGCGATGACGGCCGGCATTTCGTTGGCGGCGCCGATATCGGCATACCAGCCGCGAGCCTGTTCGAGCATGGCCTTCAATTGCGGCGATACCGGACCGGGATCCTGGCCATCCACCACCACTTGCTTGAGCAGCGCATACGGCGCCGTCGCGGCCAGCTTGTCGTAATCGCCAACGACCGCCTCGTCCAGGTCGGCTTGCGCGGCGCCGGCGTGAGCGGCGGCGGCCTCCCAGAATGGATGGCCCAGCATCAGCAGCACGGTGGACAGTCTGTGCTTCGTCTCGGGCGCGCGGCCCAGGGTGTGCAGCCCCAACGGCTGCGCCGTCTGGGCCAGCTCGTGCAGATGGCTGTGCAGAACATCGATGAATGCCGGGAACTCGGCGGCGGCGCGTTCGCGCGTCCAGCCCAGGTCCGGCAGTATCCGTTCGCTGACGGCCCGCTCCAGCAGGTCGGCCTTGATTTGGTCGCGCACCGCGCCTTCGCCCTGGTTCAGCCATTGATGCAGCAGGTTGTGGGTTTCGGTCAGGGCATCGTGCAGCCCGGCGGGCTGGAAGGGCGGCGGCTGATGGCTGACGATGACGGCCCGGCCGCGGCGCCGAGCCTGCTGGGCTTCGCCGATGTTGTCGGCGATGTAGGGATACACCACCGGCACATTGCCCAGCGCCAGCATGGGATAGTCGTACACCGACAGGCCCCGCTCCTTGCCCGGCATCCATTCCTGCGAGCCATGCGTGCCGAAATGCACGAAAGCATCGGAATGCTGCTGCTCGCGCGCCCACAGGTAAGCGGCCAGGTAGAAATGCGTGGGCAGCGCGGAAGTCGAATGGTACAGCGCCTTTTCTTTTTCCTCGGACTGATCGCTGCGCGGCGGCTGCGGCATGATGGCGATATTGCCCAGCAGAAGGCGGGGAATCACGAAATACGCCTTTCCGCCCTCGTGCACCACCATGCGCGACTTCTCGGGCTCGCCCCAGCGTTCGAGCATCTCGCTGCGCACTTTTTCGGGCTGCGCATCCAGCCAGCGCACGTAATCGGCCACCGGCAGGCGGGCCGCCAGGCCGTCGTCCAGCAAGGGCTTGAGCATGTCGGGGCGGTACTGCGGCGCCAGCAGGCGCTGCAGTTTCTCGATCAGCACCGCCTCGTCGACGGGCTGCGTGGCGTAACCGGCTTCCTTCATGGCGGCCAGCGTGCCCATCAGGCTGTGCGGCAGGTTCATGAAAGAGGCCGACAAATTCTTCTCGCCCGGAGGGTAGTTCCAGAAAAACACGGTGACCTTTTTCTCGACATTGGGCTTGTGCTGCAACGCGACCAGCCGCAAGGCCTTGCCCACCACGGCATCCATCTGCGGCGCAATGGGCGTGAGCTGCTGGTCCTGAGCGTCGAAGGCCGAAGCGATCTGGATATCGGTGATGCCCGTGTATTCGGCCTGCGACATGTAGAAAGGCACGTCCATCATCTGCACACCCTGCGGGTCGGCCTCCCATTGTTTGGCGTCGCCGCGCCGGTAGGGCGTAGCCTGGATGACGGGGATGCCCAGTTTTTCGAATTCGGCGCGCGGCCCTTCGGTGCTGAGCATGATGCGGGTGCTGATCAGGACACTGGCCAGCGGCCGGCCTTGTGGCGCCAGCGTGCGCAGATTGGCGGTGTCGTCGGACGTCGGGTAGTAATAGGCGATGGGGACGGCGCCGGCGGCTTCCACGCGGGCGATGATGTCGTCGATCAGCCGGGTCTGCATGGCCGAAACGTATTGCTGATGAAAGGAAATGCCCACGATCGGCGCGTGCTTGCCCGGATCCACGCCTTTCCACTTCAAATACGCCAGCGTATCGGTAAACAGCAGCCCCGGCGCCTTGGGATGGTAGATGGCGGTTTCGGGAAACTTGACCGGGTCGGCGATGCCTCGGGGTTCGCGCCCCGCCAGCAAGGCGGCGACCGTGGCGAAGAAGTTCTCGAAGTTCGAGCGCCCGCCATTGGAGTAATAGTCGGCCAGCCGCACGCCCATTTCCTTGCTCAGGCCGCTGGCCGACGGCGACTTGTCGTACAACCAGGCCATGGGAACCTTCAGGCCGGGCAATGCCTTGACCAGCTTGGCCCGCACCGCGCTTTGCTGATAGGTGTCCACAAAGACGATGTCGTAATCGTTGAACAACCCTTCGTCCACGTCGGCGGGCAGGTCGCTGATGTAGCGGTAGTCCACCTTGATGCCATAAGGCTGCGCGATGGCGCCGAGCACCAGGAACTTGCCGGCCGGCACGTTGCTGGTGGTCAGGAACAAAGCCGTCGCCGCCGACGCCGCCATGCTGGCGGCGCCCAATGATAAACCCGCGGCAAAAACCATTGCCCGCCGCGCATAGGCGCCCCATCGCCGAATCTTGTTGAACATTGCAATGCCTTAAATGCGCATTGCCGCCGAAAGCCCTCGCCGTCCAGCCGCAATGCTATCCGGGCCGGCTCGGGCTCCGCCTTTCGAAATGCACGGCCTGCCTCGAGGTCGCGTATCGGTTCGGCCTGGCGCCCTGCCATTCCCATTATTTTGATTTCAGGAAACCGCCGGACAAGCCGTCCCGCAACGTGCCCCGTGGCTTTCCCAGGCCACAGATATTATCATAATGATAATGATTCTTAAAACTATTAATTGGCAATCAAAAAGCGGCACGGAAAGGTACGGGAAAGCATCACACGGCTTAGTCGGCGCAAAAACCTTTACCCCATCACAGAGAAACGCCGCGTCGCGGCACCCGCACCGCGCCGCCATGGACGGGCCGGATCAGGTTTTTCCATTGCCCAGCTTCGTCGACATGGCGATTCCGCCCAATGCGCACAAGCCGGTCGCCACCCAGGTCCACTGCCAGCCGCCGGCCTGGGTCGCCACCCAGGCCACCAACGGAGGGCCGGCAAACTGGCCGAAGGCCGAGCATTGCTGCAGCCAGCCAATGGATGTCGACGTCGCGCGCATCGAAGGCGCCAGCCGTATGCCCAGCAGGAAAAGCGTGGTGGGAATCAGCCCGCCCACGCCCGAGAACAACAGCACGGAAATGAACTTGGCGGTGGCGGGGATATCGAGGGCAAAGGCGCAAAACGCGCCGACCGCCATGACGGCAAACCCGGTGCACAGCAAGACGGGAGGCTTGACGCCGCGCTGCAGCAAGCGCCCCGCCGCCAGATTGCCAAAGGCGTTCGAACCCGCCACGATGGCCGTCATGACGCCAGCCGCCGTTCCCGAAATGCCGGCGGCGACATAGATGGAGGGCAGAAAGCCGATGACAGCCACCCACTGCCCCGAATAGGCGCCGAAGCAAAGCGCCGCGAACCAGATATTGCGCGAAGTCAGGGTGGCCTTGACGATGCCCCAGCCCGAATCCGCCGCAGGCCGATCAGGCTGCGGCCCGGCGGCTCTGGCGGAATCGGGCGGCACCCATCGGGCAATGGCAACCAGCATCAGGAAAGTCACCGCGGCCATCAGCCACCACAGCAGGCGCCAATCGGCCAGGCTCAGCAGCCAGGAGCCGAACAACAGGATAATGACGGTGCCGATAGGCATGTAACAGCCCCACACTCCCAGCACCCGCGCCAGCACCGAAGGCTGAACCAGACGGCGGATGAGGCCGGGCGCGGGCATCGTCACCATGAGGAAGCCACAGCCCTCCAGGGCCCTGAACACCAGCAATGCCGTCTTGTCGCCGAAAACCGTGCCGCCGGCCGAAGCCGCGCTCAACAACAGCAAGCCCACCAGCACACAGCGCCGCAGGCCGATCTTCTCGGCGAAGAGCCCCACAAGCAGGCCCAGGGTCATGCCTGCCATCTGCACCAGGGAAAGCAGGAATCCCGACTCCACCAGGCTCAGGCCCAGTTCTTTTTGCAGCTCCGGCAGGGCGGGCGGCAGCTTCCAGATATGCAAGGCCGCGCATATTCCCGCCAATACGACGAGGTAGGCGGCCTGATTGGACGAGTTGGCGGGAGCATTGACGGTAGCCTGCATACGGTTTCTTGGATTTCTACGATTAAGGGAGCGCCGACAAGCGCATTAAAACACGGCATGCACCCTATGTTCGTAGCCACCGCCGCCAGGCGCGGCCCGATCGAATCATGCGCTGGACGCCGGTATTGTGGCACACTGTCGTAACATGCCAATTTATTAAGTACACAAACAATATCCATGCAGCCGCAACAGAACACCCCCCAGCCAAACGCCGCTCCCTCCCGCTCCACCGGCGGACTGATTCTGGTGATCGCGCTCATGCTGGTGGCGGCCAACCTGCGTCCCGCCCTGATCAGCCTGGGGCCGGTTCTCGACTCGGTTCAAAACAGCCTGCACTTGTCCGCCTCGGCCAGCGGCTTTCTCATTACCCTGCCCATTCTGTGCTTCGGCATCTTCGCGCCCTTCGTCCCCAAGCTGCTGCGCTACCTTTCGAGCGAACGCATCATTTTCCTGAGCCTGCTGCTCCTGGCCTTCGGTATTGCGCTGCGCAGCCTGTTCGGCGTCACGGGCCTGTTCGCCGGAACACTGGTTAACGGCGCCAGCATCAGCATCATCATGGTTCTGCTGCCCAGCATCATCAAGCGCCACTTCCCCACCCAGGCCGGCATGATGATGGGGCTGTATTCCACGGCCCTGTGCCTGGGAGCGGCCATCGCGGCCGGCGCCACCGTGCCCATCCAGAACCTGCCCGGCAGCGGCTGGCGGTTCGCGCTTGCCTTCTGGCTGATTCCGGCCCTGATCACCGCTCTCATCTGGTGGCCCCAGATCCAGCCCGGCCGCACACAGCAGGCCAAGGCCCGGGCACCAGCCCCCCGACTGCGCTCCAGCCCGCTGGCCTGGCAGGTCACGCTGTTCATGGGCCTGCAATCGGCCATCGCCTATTGCGTTTTCGGCTGGCTGCCTTTCATTCTCATCGACCGCGGCCTCACCCAGGTCACCGCCGGCCTGGCGCTGTCGGTGGCCATGGGCACGCAGTTGATCACGTCGCTGTGCGCGCCCTGGCTGGCCACCCGTGGCAAGGATCAGCGCTGCGCGATCGGCGTGCTGGTCATCATGACGCTGGTCGGGCTGCTGGGCCTGATCTACATGCCGCTCAGCCAGGTATGGCTATGGACCACGGTCATGGGCCTGGGACTGGGCGGCGTGTTCAGCATTGCCCTGGCCTTGCTGGTGCTGCGCTCCCCCACGCCGCAAATCGCGGTCGCCCTGTCGGGCATGGCGCAGGGCGTGGGCTATATCGTCGCCGCCGTCGGCCCCTTCGCCGTGGGCCTGCTGCACGAGCTCACCGGCAACTGGCATGCCGTCGCGGTGTTCTTCACCCTTCTGCTGACAGGCAGCTTCCTGTTTGGAATGGGGGCGGGGCGGTCCATTTACGTCGGCATGGAAAAGCCGGCGAAAAGCTGAAAGCCCCCACGCGGCGCCGCTAGCGCGGCTTGCTGCCCCCCGAGGGGGTGCGGTTTGCCTTGGGGCGGCCCGGCGGCAAACTGGGGGCCCCCACGCGGCGCCGCTAGCGCGGCTTGCTGCCCCCCGAGGGGGTGCGGTTTGCCTTGGGGCGGCCCGGCGGCAAACTGGGGGCCCCCACGCGGCGCCGCTAGCGCGGCTTGCTGCCCCCCGAGGGGGTGCGGTTTG
>JBEBXF010000086.1:0-10352 GCA_040391725.1 Eoetvoesiella caeni
TAAGGCGGCTTTGAGCCCGGATTCCCGCATGAGCCGCGCGCATCAATGGCCCATCCGGCGTCCACGCCGGATGGGCCTGTTTGCCTGGGCGCTTGCTTTGGGGGCCGTGTTCAGCCTGGCTTATGTTTCCCTATACACTATACCTGTCGCCTTGTACTTTTTATGGCGTTTCAGGTCGCATCCTCAATGGGGCCTGGTATGTCCGACAGGTGTGCTGACCATCAACGATAAAGGCGAATGGGGATTGTCCATGGGTGAATCGTTCCCGCGGCTGTCGCTGGCCCGGGCCTGGCAAGGCATGGGGTGGGTGACGTTGCGATTTACCGACGCCGGCACGGGCCGCGCCGGGCCCGAGCTTACCGTCTGGCGCGCCAATACCCCGGCGCCGGCCTGGCGCCGGCTGTGCGTGCTGGTGGCCAGCGGGCCGGCCGAAACCATGCAGGGGGGGGCGGCGTGAGCGAACGCGATATCGATGCCGAACTGGTCGCCCGGGTGCAAAAGGGCGACAAGCGTGCGTTCGACCTGCTGGTACTCAAATATCAGAGAAAAATCATGCGCTTGCTGTCGCGCATGATCCGCGATCCGGCTGAAGTCGAGGACGTGGCGCAAGAGGCTTTCATCAAGGCCTATCGGGCCATTGCCCAGTTTCGCGGCGACAGCGCCTTTTACACCTGGCTTTACCGTATTGCCATCAATACTGCGCGCAACTGGCAGGCGAGCAATTCGCGCCGCCCCAGCTCGCCAAATGTAATAGAGACCCAGGACGGTGAAACTTTTAGTCAAATTGACAACCTAACCGATATAAGTACGCCGGAGTCGGTGGTGGCCAGCCGTGAAATCGTCGAGACGGTCAACCAGGCCATCGGCGCGCTGCCCGAAGACCTGCGCACTGCCATTGTGCTGCGCGAAATCGAAGGAATGAGCTATGAAGACATCGCTCAAACCATGAATTGCCCCATAGGCACTGTGCGTTCGCGCATTTTTCGGGCGCGCGAGGCGATTGCGGCGCAATTGCGCCCTGTTTTGGACACCAATGCCGAGCATCGGTGGTAAGGAGTTCACAATGCAAGTTGCGGTTAAATCTGTCGACGAAGAGGCCCTTTCCTGGGAAAGCATCGTTTCGGAATGGCTGGACGGCGAGGGCGAGATTCGTACTGAAGACCTGGATTCGCCCTATGGCCGCCAGGTATGGGATACCTATCACCTTATCGGCGATACGTTGCGCAGCGAGGATCTGGCTTTCAGGCCGTCCGAACTGTTCTATGCGCGGGTGTCCAAAGCCATCGATGCCGAACCCACCGTCCTTGCTCCGCAGCGGCACAAGTCTTCCTTTGTGCGCATGGGGCTGTCGGGCATCGCCGTCGCCGCGGCCGTCGTCACGGTGGTGTGGGTGGCCATGCCGTATTTTTCTTCCGGCGAGCCGGCAGGCAGCCAGGTGCAGATCATGGCTTCGGCGTCCGATGACGCGGGGCTGCGCGATTACGTCGACGCGCACCGGCAGTTCGCGGGGGTGGAGCCTGTGCGTCAGGTTTCCTTCGATGCCGGGGCTTTCAGGTAATGCAGGCCAGCATAGACGCTACCCCGTCCGGGCGCCGTCGGCCCGCGCCGCTTTATCTGGGTATCGGGGTTCTTGCCCTATGGTCGTGCTTGTCGGCCCAGGCGGCATGTGCCGCCGATGCGCCGGCCGCCGATCCTTCCTCCATACTGCTTAAAGTCCAGGCCGCGGCGCGCCAGCTCGACTATGCCGGTGTGCTCACCTACCAACAAGGCGCAAGCATGCAGTCCGCGCGCCTTACCCATGTCGTCGACGGCACCGGCGAGCGCGAGCGGCTCGAAATCCTCGACGGCATGCCGCGCGAATACCTGCGCCAGAACGATTCCGTCCAGTGTCTGATCCCCGAAAAGAAAACTGTCATCATCGAGCCGAGCCGGGCCGATCGTTTTCCGGGGCTGCTGCTGGGCGATGCCAAGAAGCTGGACGGGCATATGTGCACGGTTTACGACGTGGTGCCCAAGGATGACTATCGCTACGGCTATAAATTATGCATCGAGCCGGGAACCAATTTGCTGCTCAAGACACAAACCATAAACCGACGCGGTGAAGTCGTGGATCAAGTGGCTTTTTCCATGCTGAAGCTGCGCGATCAGGTGCATGTCGACCAACTGGCGTCGCCCTGGAACACCCAGGGCTGGAAAGTGGTGACGAGCTCCACCGAGCCCGTCGATGTCGCCAAGCTGGGCTGGCGGGTTTCCGCACCGCCGGGGTTCGAACTCCTTACTCAGGTTTCGCGCCCCATGAAGTCGGGCAAGTCGGTGAAGCAATTGGTGTACTCCGATGGTCTGGCCGCTGTATCGGTATTCATCGAAACCGCTGCCGGGCACGATGAACAGTCGCCCCACAAAGGGCTTGCTCATAACGGCGCCATGAACATTTTCGGCTCCCGCATCGGCGATTACTGGGTGACGGCCATTGGCGAAATGCCGGGCCAGGCCCTGCGCGAGCTCGTGGAACATACCGAGTACGTTCCATTGGCCGCAAAACAATAAATGATTTTGTTGAAGGAGTTTCACGATGTCTTTATCCTGCAGAACAGATCGAACAATCAAACTCATTCTGGGATCCGCGACCGCGTGTCTCGTGCTGGCCATGGCCGCGTTGGCGGGCGCGGCGACTGTGAAGGCCCAGCCTGCCCCCGCGGTCACGCCCGCGCCGGTATTGGCGTTGCCTGATTTCACCTCGGTGGTTGCCAAGACGGAAGGCTCGGTGGTCAATATCCGCACCACCGAATCCGTGTCCGTGCGCCCGCCCGGAATGGGCGGGCCGGGCACCGACCCCTATGACATGTTCCGCTGGTTCTTCGGCCCCGATTTCGTGCCGCCGGGCGCCGCGCCGGGCCAGCGCCAGCGTAGTGTTCCCAACCCCAACCCCGGCGCCAAGGAAAAAGAACGCACCGTGCCGCGCGGCGTCGGCTCCGGCTTCATCATTTCCGAAGACGGCTACATACTGACCAACAATCACGTCGTGTCGGGCTCCAACGGTATTTTTGTCACCATGACCGATGGTAAAGAGCACAAGGCCAAGATTATCGGCACCGATCCGCGCACCGACGTGGCGCTCATCAAGATCGATGCCAAAGGCCTTACGCCTCTGCCCATCGGCGATTCCAACACGCTCAAGAAAGGGCAGTGGGTGCTGGCCATCGGCTCTCCCTTCGGGCTCGATTCCACGGTAACGGCGGGCATTGTCAGCGCCATCAACCGCGATACCGGCGACTATCTGCCGTTCATTCAAACCGATGTCGCCGTCAATCCCGGCAATTCGGGCGGCCCGCTCATCAACCTGGCCGGACAGGTCGTGGGCATCAACTCGCAAATCATTTCGCAAAGCGGCGGGTTCATGGGCATTTCGCTGTCCATCCCCATTGACGAAGTCATGCGTGTCGTGGCCCAGTTGAAGGAACACGGCAAGGTTACCCGCGGCCGCATCGGCGTCCAGATCGGACCGGTTTCCGACGAGGTTGCCAAAGCCATCGGCCTGAGCAAGACGCAGGGCGCCATGGTCAGCAATGTGGCCTCGGACGGCCCGGCCAAGGAAGCCGGCGTGCAGCCCGGCGATGTCATCACCAAATTCAACGGCTCCGACATCAAGCACTGGACCGATCTGCCTCGCATCGTGGGTGCGACCAAACCCGGCACCCATGCGAGCATGCAGGTCTGGCGCCGTGGCAAAACCGTAACGCTCAACGTCAAGGTCGGCGAAATGCCCGCCTCCGAGACGGCCGAGGCAGGCGCCGAGTCCGCCCCCAAGGCGATGGCGGCCGATGCGCTGGGCCTGAAGGTGACCGAGGTTCCGGAGACGGCGCGCAGCAAGGGTAATTTCAAGGGCGGCGTGCTGGTAACCGAAGCCGACGATCCGGCCGCCACGGCGGGCCTGCTGCCCGGCGACATCATCCTGGTCGTGAACGACAAGGACGTCACCGATCCCAAGCAGTTCGCCAAGCTGGTTGCCCAGTTGCCCAAGACACAGGCGGCGGCCTTGCTGGTGTTGCGCGACGGACAAACCCAATGGGTTCCCGTAACGCCCGGAAAATAATCCTCAGAAACGGCTAAAATGCTGCATTAAAGGCAAGAGGAGCGCTCTGTGCGCTCCTCTTTGCTTGTGCCTTCTAACATTCGCCCTGGGCGCAACCCCGGCTCATCTTGTATTGGTGTATGGATCACATCCGCAACTTCTCCATCATTGCCCACATCGATCATGGCAAGTCCACGCTTGCCGATCGCCTGATTCAGCGTTGCGGTGGCCTGGCCGACCGGGAAATGTCTTCCCAAGTGCTTGATTCCATGGATATCGAGCGTGAGCGCGGCATTACCATCAAGGCGCAGACAGCCTCCCTGAGCTACAAGGCCAAAGACGGCCAGGTCTATGCCTTGAATCTCATCGACACCCCGGGCCACGTCGACTTCTCGTACGAAGTCAGCCGTTCCCTGTCGGCCTGCGAGGGGGCGCTTCTGGTCGTGGATGCCACGCAGGGGGTCGAGGCCCAGACCGTCGCCAATTGCTATACCGCCATCGAGCTGGGCGTCGAAGTCATTTCCGTCCTGAATAAAATGGACTTGCCGTCGGCCGATCCCGAGGGCGCGCGCACGGAAATCGAGGACGTCATCGGGCTGGACGCCTCCGACGCCATCCTGGCCAGCGCCAAGACGGGCGTGGGCATCGACGACATCCTGGAAGCCGTCGTGGCCAAGATTCCGCCTCCGCGAGGCGATTCGCAAAAGCCGCTGCAGGCTCTCATCATCGACTCCTGGTTCGACAATTACGTGGGTGTCGTCATGCTGGTGCGCATCGTCAACGGTGTGTTGCGGCCCAAAGATAAAATCCTGCTCATGGCCAGCGGCGCCAATCACCTGTGCGAGCAGATCGGCGTATTCACGCCCAAGTCCGAGCCGCGCGCCCAGTTGTCCGCGGGCGAAGTGGGTTTTGTCATTGCGGGCATCAAAGAGCTGGAGCACGCCAAGGTGGGCGACACCGTCACCCTGGCCGGAAAGCCGGCTTCCGAGCCGCTGGCGGGCTTCAAAGAGGTCAAGCCGCAGGTGTTTGCCGGGCTGTATCCGGTGGAAAGCAGCGAATACGACCAACTACGCGATTCGCTCGAAAAACTCAAGCTCAACGATTCTTCGCTCATGTTCGAGCCCGAAGTGTCCCAGGCGTTGGGGTTTGGCTTTCGTTGCGGCTTCCTGGGCCTGCTGCACATGGAAATCGTGCAGGAGAGGCTGGAGCGCGAATTCGACATGGACATCATCACGACGGCGCCGTCCGTTGTGTACGAGGTCGTGCAGCGCGACGGTACGGTCACCATGATAGAAAGCCCCTCGCGCATGCCCGACGTCGGCAGCATCGAGGAAATCCGCGAGCCTATCGTGACGGTTACGTTGTTCATGCCGCAGGAATACGTGGGCGCCGTCATGACCTTGTGCATGTCCAAGCGCGGCGTGCAGATAAACATGGCCTATCATGGGCGCCAGGTGCACCTTACCTACGAAATGCCGTTGGCCGAGATCGTGCTCGATTTCTTCGACAAGCTTAAATCGGTGTCGCGCGGCTACGCGTCCATGGATTACGAGTTCAAGGAATACCAGGCGTCCGACGTCGTCAAGGTCGATCTGCTGATCAACGGCGACCGCGTCGATGCGCTGGCCATGATGGTGCATCGCAGCAACGCGCGTTACCGGGGTCGGGCGGTGGTGACCAAGATGCGTGGCCTGATTCCGCGCCAGATGTTCGATATTGCCATCCAGGCCGCCATCGGCGCCGACATCATTGCCCGCGAAAGCGTCAAAGCCTTGCGCAAGAATGTGCTGGCCAAATGTTATGGTGGCGACATCAGCCGCAAGAAAAAACTGCTGGAAAAGCAAAAAGCCGGCAAGAAGCGCATGAAACAGGTCGGCAACGTCGAAATTCCCCAGGAGGCATTTCTGGCTGTTTTGCAGGTGGAAGACAAATAATTCAAAAGGATGTGCCGTATATGAGCTGGGACTTTGCGCTGATTTTGTTTGTATTGCTGGTGGTGACGGGGGTCGTCTGGCTCCTGGATCTGGTGTTTTTGCGTTCGCGGCGGCGCCGGCAGGGCGCGGCGGCCATGGCGGTGTTCGATGCCAACCCCACCGGGGTCGGCACCTTCGAGGCGGCGCGGCTGCGCCAGCAGGCCTACGACGAGGCGCATCGCGTGCCTTGGTGGATCGAATACTGTGTCAGTTTTTTCCCGGTGATTCTGTTCGTCTTCGTCTTGCGCTCGTTCGTGGTCGAGCCGTTCCGCATCCCTTCGGGATCCATGCTGCCCACCCTGGAGAACGGCGACCTGATCCTCGTCAACAAGTTCGAATACGGTCTGCGCCTGCCCATCATCGACAAAAAAGTGCTTCCTGTCGGCGAGCCCAAGCGCGGCGATGTGCTGGTGTTTCGTTACCCGGTCGATCCCACCGTGGACTACATAAAACGGGTGGTGGGCGTGCCGGGCGATGTCGTGCTCTACCAGAATAAAACCTTGTATATCAATGGGCAGGAAGTCCCGCATACGCGCGACGGCGACTATTTCGAGCCGGATCGGTCGGCCTATGTCGGGCGCTATTCCGAGCAGTTGGGCGCGGTGAAGCACGATATTCTGCTCAATAAGCAGGCCCGCCAAGACTTTATGCCTATTTCGGACTATCCTTATCGAAACAATTGCGAATACCTGGGCAACGGCGTGCGTTGCACGGTGCCGCCCGGACATTATTTCATGATGGGCGACAACCGCGACAACAGTCTCGACAGCCGATACTGGGGCTTTGTGCCAGAGCAGAACATAGTCGGGCGGGCATTCTTCATCTGGATGAATTTTAGCGAGCCCAGCCGTATAGGCCGGTTCCACTAATGGTCAATATTGCGACTCTCGAAACGGCTATCGATTACCAGTTCGGCGACAAAGCCTTGCTGGAGCAAGCGCTTACACATCGCAGCCATAGTTCGCACCATAACGAACGGCTCGAGTTCCTGGGCGACTCGGTGCTTAATTTTGTCGTGGCGGCCTTGTTGTTCAAGCGTTTTCCCAAAATCGACGAGGGCGATCTGTCGCGTTCGCGCGCCAATCTGGTCAAGCAGTCGTCCCTGGCCGACATTGCACAAAAGCTTGATTTGTCTCAGTATTTGCGCTTGGGCGAGGGCGAGCTGAAAAGCGGCGGATTCCGCCGGCCGTCCATTCTTGCCGATACCGTCGAGGCCATTTTCGGCGCGGTGTTCCTGGATTCCGGCTTTGATGCGGCGCAAAAAGTCATTTCCCGGCTGTATGCGCCCATCTTGCAAAACGTCGACCCCAAGACCCTGGGCAAAGACCCCAAAACCCTGCTGCAGGAACTCCTGCAGGGCAACAAGCTCGATCTGCCTTTGTATACGGTGGTGGCCACGCATGGCGCCGCCCATAATCAAATGTTCGAAGTCGAGTGTTCCATCCCCAAGCTCGACATCAAGGTCGGCGCCGCCGGTTCCAGCCGACGTGCCGCCGAGCAACTGGCGGCCACGCAGGCCATCGTCGCCATCCAGGCCCAGACTCCGGCCAAGAGTTCGGGTTCGCGGCCGCGCGCGCGCAAATCCACGCAACTGTCGTTGCCCGTGGGGGTTCCCCAGGAGCGTAAATGAGCCAGGAATTCCGTTGCGGTTTCGTCGCCATCGTCGGCCGTCCCAATGTCGGCAAGTCCACATTGGCCAATACGCTTATCGGCAGCAAGATCTCCATCGTTTCGCGCAAGGCGCAAACCACCCGGCATCGCATCCACGGCGTGCTGACCCGCGAGCATGAGCAATTCGTGTTCGTCGATACCCCTGGTTTCCAGACGCGCCACGGCGGCGCCATGAACCGCATGATGAACCGCGTGGTCACCCAGGCCCTGGCCGACGTGGACGTCGTGCTGCACGTGGTCGAGGCGGGCAAGTGGTCCGCCGGCGATGCCCAGCTCTTGCCCTTGCTGCCCAAGGGCGACAACACCATCCTGGTCGTCAACAAGGTCGATGCGCTGAAGGACAAGAACGCCATGTTCGCCTACGTCAGCAAAATCATGGCCCAGCATCCCTACGCGGCGGTCGTGCCGGTCAGTGCGTCGCGCGGCGTTCAGCTCGAGAACCTGCTTTCCGAAATCGCATCGCGCCTGCCCGTGGGCGAGCCCATGTTCGACACCGAGGCGCTCACCGACCGTTCCGTGCGGTTCATCGCCGCCGAGCTGGTGCGCGAAAAAATATTCCGCCTGGTGGGCGACGAGCTGCCTTATGGCTGCACCGTCGTTATCGAGCAATGGGAAGAAACCGACAGTGGCGCCCATGTCGCGGCCTGCATCGTCGTCGAGCGCGAAAGCCACCGGCCCATTTTGTTGGGAACGGGCGGCGTGCACATGAAGCGCATCGCCTCGGAGGCGCGCCAGGACATGGAAAAGCTGCTCGACAAACCGGTTTTTCTCGACGTCTACATCAAAGTGCGCAAAGGCTGGTCGGATCGCGAGGGGGCGCTGCGCGAACTCGGATATGAGTAGAGGTTCGAATCGCGTCCAGGATACCCGAGGGTATTTGCTGCATGCTTCACCCTGGCGTGAAACCTCGCTGATCGTCCATATATTTACCGGCGAGCACGGCAATGTCTCATTGGTGGCCAAGGGCGCCAAGCGCCCGTATTCGGCATTGCGCCCCGTTCTAAGCGCCTTCCAGCCGCTCGCTCTCTCTTGGAGCGGCGCCGGCGAAATCAAGACCCTCGTGCGCGCCGAATCCCTGGGCATCCATACTTTGGGCGGCCGCGCCCATATGTCGGCCTGGTACATGAACGAGCTGCTGCTGCGCCTGTTGCCGCGCGAAGACCCTCATCCTGTGCTGTTCGACGCCTACGATGCCGCGTTGCTGCAACTGGCCCAGGGCTCGAAGGCGGCCGGTTCGCTGCGCCGCTTCGAATGGATATTGCTGAACGAAACGGGCTATGGCGTGGATGAAGCCGCGCCCGACTTCGACGATGCGCAGAACGAACCCGAATTGCGCCGCTCGCTGCGCGAGCGCCTGGACGAGCTGCTGGCCGGACGGCCCCTGCGCACTCGCAAGGTATTGATGGAGCTGCAACGGTTTTGAGCGGCCTGCCCGACATCCTGGTCATCGACACCTGCGTGCTGATTTCCAACGTGCTGCGGCGTTTGTTGCTGAGGCTGGCGGAGCATGGCTGTTTCCAGCCCGCCTGGAGCCGGGTCATTGGCGATGAATGGCGGCGCAATGCCTCGCGGGTGTGGGATGTGCCCATTGCCGATCTGGAATTGCAATGGGAAGCGCTGCAGGCCGCGTTTCCCTTGGCGGATCAAGGCGATGTCGCCGCTTTCAAAGAGGGGCTCAAGCGCAGCGATCCCAAGGATTGGCACGTCATTGCCGCCGCCCTGGCGGCCCAGGCGCGCCGTCCCGGCTGTTCGGTGGCGGTCGTGACGCGCAATATCCGCGATTTCAATCGTTCCGAATTGCGCCAGCGTGGGCTGCAATTGTTCGATCCCGATCAGCTATTGTTGCGCTGCTGGGAGTCCAATCCCGAGCTGGTGCGCAGCCAGTGCGCCCTGATTGCCGCGGATGCCCTCCAGGCGGGGCGCGAGGCCGAGGCGCTGGACAGTGTGCTGCGCCGTGAACGTCTGTTCCGCTTCAATCGCGTGCTGGCCGCGGCGGCGTAGGCAAATATTGGAATGTATTGGGCTCGCCTGCTTGTTCCGTGTGCGTGACGGGTATGACGGCGGCTTTTGGCGAAACACTTGCCGGGTGAGGCGAGGTTTGCTTCCCAAGGAAAAGCCCCCGCGGGCGGGGGCTTGACGGTACTCGTGGCGGCAGCTTTTTTAGCGCCGGTCGCCACCGAAGACGCCCAGCAGCATGAGCAGGTTGGCGAAAATATTGTAGACGTCCAGATAAATGGCCAGCGTGGCGGAAACGTAGTTGGTTTCGCCGCCCTGGATGACGCGCTGCAGGTCGACCAGCAGGAAGGCCGAGAAGATGACGATGGCCATGACGGAGACGGTCAAAACCAGCGCCGGCAGTTGCAGGAAGATATTGGCCAGCGAGGCGACGATCAGGATGACGACGCCGATGAACAGGAACTTTTGCCAGTGCGAGAAATCGCGCTTGGTGGTGCTGGCCACCGAGGCCATGGCGCCAAATACCACGGCCGTTCCGCCGAATGCCAGCATGATGAGCTGCGTGCCGTTGGCAAAACCCAATACATGGCCCAGCAGGCGCGACAACATGATGCCCATGAAGAAGGTGAAGGCCAGCAGCAGGGCCACGCCCAGCGAGCTGTTCTTGTTGCGCTCGATCA
>JBEBXF010000087.1:0-10309 GCA_040391725.1 Eoetvoesiella caeni
AACGACTACATCACCCAGATGCGCTACAAGCCCAAGCCGCGCTTTTCCAAGGGCTATATCGTGCCGGACGGGACCGACCTGCGCCGCACGCGGGTCGGGCGCATGCTGCCCCAGCCCGAGGTGGAAACCCAGGATCGCCGCACCCACCGCCTGGACGAAATACTGGGGGTGGGCTTCTCGCTCATAGCCTTCCACACCGACCCGGCCGAAGCCTTCAAGGGACTGCCGGAACTGCCGTTCGAATCCCAGCTCGGGCTGAAGCGCGTTTGCATCACGCCGCGCTACTACAACGCCTTTCCCGATGCGCCGGGTGCGAGCACGGTGCGCGACGCGCGCGGCGATTTCGAACGCCATTGCGCCGAGGCCAAAGACAGCTGGCTTCTGGTGCGCCCCGACCGCTACGTGCTGGCCCGCATCCCGCGCGGCAACCCTCAGCACACCGTCGATGCCTTGAGCCGGCTGCTGCAGGCCTAGGGTCCTGTCTGGTTAGTTCGATCACTTAAATTAGCCAGGCAGGACACTAGGGCCTGCTCAACAAAGCGTTGCTCTTCATGCCTTCCAGTCGTCGCGACTGGAAGGCCTCCGATTTTGTAAGGTTTCTTGACAATATAGTCAGGTAAATTTACTATCTCCGGCAAGACGGGACGGGAGGCCGCTGCAGCGGCCATTCCGGTTCCTTCTTCAATAATCATCCCGGAGACGAAAATGAAAACCATCCATAAACTGGGCTGCGGCCTGGCACTGTTCGCACTTGGGTTCGGCGGCGCGGCGCATGCAGCCGAGCCGCTTAAAATCGGCATGGTTCTACCCATGTCCGGGCCTTTTTCCTCCTACGGCCAGCAAATCCTCAATGGCGCAAAGCTGTACATCAGCCAGCACGGCAACAAGCTTGGCGACCGCCCCGTCGAACTCATCGTCAAGGACGACACGGGCATCGCGCCCGAACTGAGCAAACGCGCGGCGCAGGAGCTCGTCGTCCAGGACAAAGTTGCCATACTTGGCGGATTCGGACTCACCCCCCTGGCCTTCGCTGCGGCGCCCGTCGCCACCCAGGCCAAAGTGCCCATGATCGTCATGAACGCGGCCACCTCGTCGATCACGACCAAGTCGCCGTACATCGTGCGCACCTCCATGACCCTGCCCCAGACCACGGCGCCCATCGCCACCTGGGCAGCGAAAAACGGCATCAAGAAAGTCTATACCCTGGTGGCCGACTTCGGCCCGGGGCACGATGCCGAAAAACAATTCGTCAAGACCTTCACGGCGGCCGGTGGCGAAATCGTCGGCCAGGTGCGCACTCCGGTCGCCAATCCCGACTTCGCGCCCTTTCTCCAAAGAATCAAGGACGCCAAGCCGGACGCCGTTTTCCTGTTCGTGCCGGCCGGTGAGCAAGGCGTCGCCTTCCTCAAAGGATTCAAGGAACGCGGCCTGGATGCCGCCGGCATCCGCCTGATTTCCACCGGCGACCTGACCGACGAAGACGTCCTCGACGCCATGGGCAAACCCGCCATCGGCATCGTCACCTCCATGCATTACTCCGAGGCCCACGACTCCGCCCTCAACAAGGCTTATACCTCGGCGTACTACAAGGACTACCCCAAGCGACGCCCGAACTTCATGTCGGTGGCGGGCTATGACGGCATGCACCTGATCGACGCCGTGCTCAAGAAAACCGGCGGCGACGCCAACGGCGACAAGTTCATCGCCGCCGCCAAGGGCATGAAGCTGGACAGCCCCCGCGGCCCCATCGCCATCGACCCTGAAACCCGCGACATCATCCAGAACGTCTACATTCGCAAGGTGGAAAGCGTCAACGGCAAGCTGCAGAACGTCGAGTTCGACAGCATCCCCAACTTCAAGGATCCGGGCAAGGAAAAATAAGCACCCAGGATCTGGCTGCATCAAATCGGGCCGGCCTTCTCCCAGGCCGGCCCTGGTGTGCCGTTCAGCCAGTTCGCGCACGGACTTCCCGGCAATGATAAAGTTCGCATAGGCCCGTCTCCTCCCCGGCAGCCGACATACCGAGCAAGCGAACGCATGGAAAACACTCCCACCAAGAAGAATGCCACTATCGCCCGCCGCCGGCCGCGCGCGGCACGCGCCGTCGGCGAACACGAAAACATCCAGTCCTGGCGCCGGCACAACGTCGGACGCCTGCTGAACAATGCCATCAATCGATTCGAAAGCCGCATCCTGGAATTGATGGACGCCGCCGGGCACGGCGGCTTCTCGCTCAGCCATATCGCGATCACACGCAATCTGGATATCGACGGCACCCGTGCCACCGACCTGGCCAAACGGGCCGGCATCACCAAGCAGTCCGTGGGCGAGCTGATCGTGCAGCTCGAAGCAGGCGGCGTCATTGCGCGCAAGCCCGACCCCAACGACAAGCGATCCCGCATCGTCTTCTTTACGCCTCTGGGCGTTGAATGGCTGAACGCCTTTCGCACGGCGCTGCAGCAGGCCGAGGCGGAAATGGAAGCTGAACTCGGCGGGCAGCGCCTGAGCCAGCTCAAGCAGGCGCTGACCGACTACGGCGGAAAGTAGCGGCACATAAACAAAGACACATGGACGGCACTGCTCATGCCGTCAAAAACACATTGACGATTTAGTAAGGATAACTTACCATAAGCGCATTCCTTTCTTCAGAATTTCCGGAGTGCGACACATGCTACCGAGCAAAACTTCCGTTGCCATTGCTGGCGGCGGCCCCTGCGGCCTGATGCTGGCCAACGAACTTGGCCGACGCGGCATACAGGCCATTCTCGTCGACGAAAAACCCGGCACCGCCTTCAATCCCCAGGCAAACGCCACCCAGGCCCGCACCATGGAGCACTTCCGCCGCCTGGGCTTTGCCGACGCCATACGCCGCCTGGGCCTGCCCGGCGACTTCCCCACCGACATTGCGTATTCCACCCGCTATGCCAGTTATGAACTGGCCCGCTTCCAGTTGCCGTCGGCGCAGGAAGCCCTGAAGAAAATCCACGCCTTGTCCGGTTCCTGGAGCGCCGCCGAACTGCCTCACCGCGTTTCGCAAAAGTACGTCGAAGCCGAATTGCGCAGGCAGGCCGAAAAGCTGCCCGGCATTTCCATCAACTACGGCTGGAAAATGACCGGCTTTCGCGACCTGGGCGATTCGGTTTCCGTCGACGTCGAGTGCCTTGCCGACGGAACCCGCCAAACCATCGAGGCCGCCTACCTCGTCGGCGCCGATGGGCCCCGCAGCCATGTGCGTGAACAGCTCGGCTTTCGCTATAACGGCGAAACCGGCATCGTCCGCGATTTCATGGGCGGGCGCATGTACGCCATCTATGCGCGCGCGCCCGATTTCTACCGCGCCGTGCCGCACGCCCCCGCCTGGATGAACGTATGCTTCAACCCCGAGCGGCGCGCCTTCATGGCGACCGTCGACGGCAAGGGCGAGTTTGCATTCCATACTCAGCTCAAGGCTCATGAACGCGAAGAGGACATCACCGACCAGCAGGCCCGCGAAATGTTCCAGGCCGCGGTGGGCCTGCCGATCGAGGTCGAGATACTTTCCCGCGGCTCATGGACGGCCGGCCATTCGCTGGTCGCCGAACACTTCCAGAAAGGCCGCGTCTTCCTGGGCGGGGACGCCGTGCACCTTTTCACGCCCACCGGCGGCCTGGGCTACAACACCGCCGTGGAGGACGCCGTCAACCTGGGCTGGAAGCTGGCGGCGGTTCTCAAAGGAAGTGCGTCCCCGGCGCTGCTCGACAGCTACGAGGCGGAACGCCGGCCGCTGGGCATCCGCAACACCGGCTATGCGCGCAAGTTCGCCGACTCGCTGGGCCTGTTCAAGCCTGAAAGCAATATCGAGGACGACACCCCCGAAGGAGCCGCCGCGCGCGCCAAGGCCGGCGTCTATCTGGACGCCCATGGCCGCGCCGAATTCAACATTCCCGGCGTCACCTTCGGCGGCCGCTACGACGGCTCGCCGGCCATCATCGCGGACGGCTGCGCGCCGCCGCCCGACTCGGCCAACGAATACATTCCCTCCGCCGTTCCCGGCGGGCGCCCCCCGCACATGTGGCTTGACGACAGCCGCTCGCTGTACGACGCCTTCGGCTTCGAATGGACATTGCTTTGCATGGGGCCCGACGCCGGCGAAAGCCGCGCCTTTGCCGATGCGGCCGGCCGCAGGAACGTCGAGCTTGAAGTCGTGTATCTGCCGCAGGCCCGCGCACTGTACGAAGCTGACTACGCCCTGATCCGCCCCGATCAGATCGTGGCATGGCGAGGCGATTCGGGCTCGCAAGCCGAACAGATTTTCGACCAGATACTCGGAACCGGCGCCGCCCTTTCTAACGCGCCAGCAAAAAACGCAACAGCCTGAACCTGGAGACAAGCATGAGAGACCTTAACGAACACACCATCACCGCCGAAGTCATATCGCGCTTCGCCGGCAGCAAGAGCGCCCGCACGAAACAAGTCAGCGAGGCGCTGGTGCGCCACATCCACGCCTTCGTGCGCGAAATCGAGCCCAGCCAGCAAGAATGGGAATACGCCATCGACTTCCTGACGCGCACCGGCCAGATGTGCGACGACAAGCGCCAGGAATTCATCTTGCTGTCCGACGCCCTGGGCGTGTCGATGCTGGTCGACGCCATCAACCACCGCATGCCCGAAGGCGTCACCGAAACCACCGTGTTCGGCCCCTTCTATGTCGAGGGCGCCAGCGAGTTCGAGTCGGGCGACGACCTGACCGCCGGCATCCAGGGCACGCCCATGTACGTGACCGGCAGCGTATCGTCCAGCGACGGCTCCCCCATCCCGAATGCCATCGTCGATCTCTGGCAGTCGGACAGCGAAGGCTTCTACGATGTGCAGCGGCTGGACAAGCTGGCGCTGCGCGGCCGGCTGCATTCCGATGCCGACGGCAAGTTCAACTGTTGGACCATCCGCCCATCGTGCTATCCCATCCCCGACGACGGCCCCGTGGGGCAGATGCTCGACGCCCAGGGCCGACACCCATTCCGGCCCGCGCACGTGCACTTCATGATCCAGGCGCCCGGCCACGAAAAGCTGGTAACCCATGTCTTCGCCGACGGCGACGAATACCTGGACAGCGACGTGGTGTTCGGGGTCAAGAACTCCCTGATCCGTACCTACGAAATGCACGAACCCGGCACGGCTCCGGACGGACGCGTCCTCGACACGCCCTACGCCAGCCTGCATTACGATTTCATTTTAAAATCGACGAACGACTAAACTAGTTCATATTTCCAAAGCATAAGGGTTCCGCCATGAATCACGACTTTATCTACGAAGCGCTTCCAACCCGGGTAATCTTCGGCCAGGGAAAACTGCAAAGCCTTCCGCAAGAAGTCGAAAAGCTCGGCGCCCGTAAAGCTTTGGTTCTGTCCACGCCCCAGCAAGAAGCATGGGCCCGGAACGTCGCCGAGCTATTGGGCTCTTCTGCTGCGGGCGTCTACAGCAATGCCACCATGCATACGCCGGTCGAGGTCTCGGAAGAGGCGGTCGCCTACGCCAAGCGCGTGGGCGCCGACTGCGTCGTGGCTCTGGGCGGCGGTTCGACCACCGGCCTTGGCAAAGCCATTGCGCTGCGCACCGGGCTGCCGCAAATCGCCGTGCCCACCACCTACGCCGGCTCCGAAATGACCCCCATACTGGGCGAAACCGAAAAAGGCGTCAAAACCACGCAGCGCCAGCCGGTCATCCTGCCCAAGACCGTCATCTACGACGTCGATCTCTCGGTTACGCTGCCGCCCGCGCTTTCCGCCACGAGCGGGCTGAACGCCATGGCGCACGCGGTCGAGGCCTTGTACGCCCAAAACCGCAATCCGGTCACCTCCCTCATGGCCGAGGAAGGCATTGCCGCCTTCGCCCGATCCCTCCCCACCATCGTCCAGTCGCCCAAAGACATCGAAGCGCGTTCCGACGCGCTGTACGGCGCCTGGCTTTGCGGCATATGCCTGGCCTCGGCGGGCATGGCCCTGCACCACAAGCTCTGCCACGTGCTGGGCGGCGCCTTCGATCTGCCCCACGCGGAAACCCACGCGGTCATGCTGCCGCACACGGCCGCCTACAACAGCGTGGCCGCCGCCGATGCCATGCAGCGGGTGGCGCGCGCCCTGGGCTCAAACAACGCCGCCACGGGCCTGTGGGAACTGGCCGGCAAGCTGAATGCGCCGCGCTCCCTCAAGCAGTTGGGCATGCCCGAGTCCGGCATCGACCTGGCCACGGACCTGGCCATGAAAAACCCCTACTGGAATCCGCGCCCCCTGCAGGCCGAAGCCATCCACGCCCTCATCGCCCGGGCCTGGGCCGGCGAAGCGCCCCAGCCGTAAACGGCGGTTCCCCTCTCTGAACATGAGGGGGTAATGTCTTGGCTGAACCAGGCGCCATGCAAGTACGGCGCCCATGAGTGCACCTCGCCTGAAATGCCAAAGCAGGGCCCGCTGACGACTATGCGGCGCGAATGCTTGAACGGCCTTCGATTATTATGCATAATAATTAAAAATACGCATAAAAGGAGACCCCTATGCCTCTCGCCAGCCCGGCCCCCATCCGCCGCGTCGTCATCGGCGCCCAAGACGGCAAGCCCGTCGTCCTCAGCGACGAGCGCAGCGTTCGCGAGTTCGATGCTCTTCCGGGGTTTTCCAACACGCTCATGTGGACCACGCCGGCGCGGCCGCAAGTCGGCGAGCCCGCCCTGGCCGCCGACCCCGTCCCCGCTGTCACCACGTTCGTTCCGCCCGTCGGCGAAACGCGCTTCATGATCGTCACCTTTCCGCCCGACGCCAGCATGGGCGACCCCAGCTTCAATGGCGAGGCATTCGGCAAGGAACTGGCTGAAAAAATGCCCGGCCTGGCCGAGCTGTTCGAACCCGAAGACCCCGCCATGCACGTCACCGACAGCGTCGACTACGGCGTGGTGCTCGACGGCGAAGTCTGGCTGGATCTGGGCGCCGGCGAAGAAGTCCACTTGAAGCGGCACGACGTCGTCGTCCAGAACGGCGCCCGCCACGGCTGGCGCAACAAAAGCGCCAGCGTCGCCACCATGCTGTTCGTGCTCATCGGCGCGCAGCGCCAGCCCGCGTAAAACGGGCAAAACACAAACCGTCGCCGAATAAAATCGGCCCGTGGACGCGCCGTAATCGCGGCGTGTCACGGGCCCGAAACCGTCAGGATCAACTAGCCTCCCAGATACGCCTTGCGCACGGCTTCGTCCTTCAGCAGAGCGGCGGCGGAATTGGTGCCCACGATGCGCCCCTGCTCCAGCAGGTAGCCGCGATCGGACAGTTCCAGGCTGCGCCGCGCGTTCTGCTCGACCAGCAATACGGTGACGTTGGCCTTGCGCACCTGCTCCAGCGCCTTGAACAGCTCGGACACCATCAGGGGCGAAAGCCCCAAAGAGGGTTCGTCCAGCAGCAGGACATCGGGCGCCGACATCAGCGCGCGGCCGATGGCCACCATTTGCTGCTCGCCGCCGCTCATGGTGCGCACCGCCTGCGGCATGCGCTCGCACAGCTTGGGAAAAAGCTCGAGCACCTGTTCCAGATTGCGCCGCTCGTTCGGCCTGGCCCGCTTGGGGTAGGCCCCCATGAACAGGTTTTCGCGCACGGTGAGCTCGCCGAATATGCCGCGCCCCTCGGGCACCAGCGCTATGCCGGCCTCCACGCGTTCGAAGTCCTTCAGCGCCGACAAGGGCTGGCCGTTCAGGACGATGGCCGCATCGCCGGCAACCGGCATCAGGCCCGCAATGCTGCGCAACAACGTGGACTTGCCCGCGCCATTGGCGCCCAGCACGCTGACGACCTCGCCTTTGTCCACATGCAGGGAAACGCCGTCGAGCGCCTTGTGCATGCCGTACCAGGCGCTAAGCCCCTTGATCTCAAGCATGTTCATCCCCCAAATAGGCGCGGATCACTTCGGGATCGGACAGGACTTGCGCCGGCGTGCCGTAGGAAATGGGCACGCCCGCCGTCATGACGACGCAATGATCGCACAGCGAACGCACCGCCTCCAGAACATGTTCAACCATGAGTATGGAAATATCGTCGTCTTTAAGGGAACGCACCAGGGCAATGGCATCGATCAGTTCGGTGGGGTTGAGCCCGGCCAGCCATTCGTCCAGCAGCAGCACCTTGGGGCGGCCGGCCAAGGCCCGGGCAAGCTCCACCTTTTTTTGATCCATATAGGTGAGCTTGCCGGCTTCCTTGCCCGCATAGCCGGCAAGCCCGACCCGTTCGAGCAGGGATTCGGCCTGCCTTGCGGCCTCGCGGCCGAACAGCCGGCCATTGGTGAACGCCATGCCCGCCACCACGTTCTCGCGCACCGTCATGGTATTGAACAGGCGCACCAGTTGAAACGTGCGTCCCACGCCATGATGGGTAATGCGATAGGCCGGAGAGCCGGCGAACTCGTGGCCGTCGATTTTCACCGAGCCCGAATCGGGCGCCAGGACGCCGCTGATGAGGTTGAGCGCCGTGGTCTTGCCCGAACCGTTGGGGCCCAGCAAGCCCACGATTTCGCGCGGCCGGATCTGCAAAGACAAACCGTCCACGGCCTTGAGCCCGCCAAAGCGGCGCGACAAACCTTGCACATCGAGCAACACGCTACTCACGAGTCCCCCTCAGCCTTTTCGGCAAAGCCAGAAACCCGCCCGGCAGCAAATAGACGACACACAGGAAAATAGCCCCCAGCACCAGGCTGAACTGGTCGGGAAAATACTTGGAAATGACTTCGAAGGCCAGCACCATGGGGATCACGCCCAGCACCGGGCCGAAGTACAGGGCAATGCCGCCCAACAGCGCCATGACCACCACCTGGAAGGACACCAGGGAATTGAAGGCGATGGAGGGTTCTATATAGGTCCAGCGCGGCGACACGATGGCGCCGACGATGGCCATGATCATGGAGGTGGCGACAAACACGACAAGCTTTACGGCCACCGTATTGATGCCGCAGTTGCGGGCGGCGGTTTCGTCTTCGCCGATGAGGCGCAGCGCAAAACCCAGCCGCGAGCGCGCCAGCCAGGCGCCCAGCACCCACACCACGGCAAGCAGCGCCAGCAATTGCCAATAGATTTGCGCCGGCGTGACGTCCAGAAAAATATAGCGGCCCACCGAACCTTGCACCGTGGATTCGTACCAGGTCACCAGTTGGCGGATCATTTCGGCCACGCCGAAGGTGAAGATGACGAAGTACATGCCCGACAGGCGCAAGGTGCAAACCCCGATGATCAGCGCGAGAATCCCGCCCGCCAGCGCGGCGACCACCAATAGAACCGGCCAGGGCAGGAAGTCGGACAGTACCGCCACGGCATAGCAGCCCACGCCGAAGAAGGCGGCGGTGGCCAGGGACACCAGGCGTGTTGTGCCGCAAAATATGCCCCAGACCGTAGCCAGGTTGGCATACAGCAGCAGGTTGATCATGAAGGACGTGGTGTAGTCGTTGCCCATTTCCGGCGCAAAGGCCAGCACCACCAGCAAGACGATCGAAATGACGGCGAAAAGCGTATGGCGTTTATTCACCGTGCCACCCTCCCGAACAGGCCCGCGGGACGGAAGATGAGCACCAGCAGGAAGATGGCGTAATTGGCCGCCAGGGTGAGCCCCGGATCGATATAGGCCGAGACGAAGCTTTCGACCAGGCCC
This sequence comes from Eoetvoesiella caeni, assembly GCA_040391725.1. Taxonomy (GTDB): domain Bacteria; phylum Pseudomonadota; class Gammaproteobacteria; order Burkholderiales; family Burkholderiaceae_B; genus Eoetvoesia; species Eoetvoesia caeni_A. Next base: position 9,645 of record JBEBXF010000087.1, read on the forward strand.
AGCAACAGGGCCGCCACCACGCAACCCGCGAAATTGCCCACGCCGCCCATGATGACGACGATCAGCGCCTTCATGGTGAACAGCACGCCCATGGTGGCATTGAAGGTGGAGAACATGCTGATGAGCACGCCCGCCATGGCCACCAGCGCCGTGCCCAGCGCGAAGCCCAGCATGGCGATGTTGATGACGTTGATGCCCACCAATGGAGCCGCCGCCGGGTTGACGGCCACGGCGCGCAAGGCGGTGCCCACCCGCGTGCGGGTAAGCAGCAAGTACAGCAAGCCGCTGAGCACCACCGCCACGCCCAGAACCAGCAGGCGATTGGCCGCTATGGTCGTGCCGATGAAATCGATGGGCAGCGACAAGAACGAATAGCTAAGATAATTGCCGCCGAACAGTGCAAGCATGATGCCCTGTATGACGAACAGCAGCCCGAATGTGGAAAGAATGCTGTCGGCTTCGAGTTCGTCGCGGCTGCGGCTGCGGCGCACCAGCGGCAAAAAGGCGTAGCGGTACAGCACTGCGCCCAGCGCGGCGCCGATGGGCGCCAGCAATATCGTGGAAACCAGGGGAGAAATCCCCATGCGGGTAAACAGAACCAGCGCAGCCAGCGCGGCGGCAATCAGCATCTCGCCATAGGCAAGATTGAGAATGCGCGCCACGCC
>JBEBXF010000088.1:0-10153 GCA_040391725.1 Eoetvoesiella caeni
TGTGCTGTTGCTGAATGGGTGGCCCGGGAAATGGGTATGGAAGTATTGTATGAATTGCGACATTCCTTGATAAGCCGGCAATTTTGCGATAGATTGTCTCGTTTATGGTGCTAATTGTCTTGGCGCCGATGGATGTGGCGCCATGGTGGTGGCTGGAGTGCGATGACGGATTTGAACGATATGCAGTATTTCGCCAAGGTGGTCGATTGCGGCGGGTTTTCCGCGGCGGGGCGGGCCCTGGGCTTGCCCAAGTCCCGTTTGTCGCGGCGCATTGCCAATCTGGAGGCCCGGCTTGGCGTGAGGCTGCTCAATCGCACTACCCGCCGTTTATCGTTGACGGCGGCCGGCGAGCTTTACTACCGCCATTGCGTCGCCGTCTGCGACGAGGCGCAGGCCGCCGCCGAGGCGATCGCCCAGGTGCAAAGCGAGCCGCGCGGCACGGTTCGCGTTACTTGCCCCAACACTCTGGCGCAAACTCTGGTGGGCCCCTTGCTGCCCGGCTTCCTGGCCGCCTATCCGCATGTGCAGATCAATATGGAGGTCAGCAACAGGGTGGTGGACTTGGTCGAGGAGGGCGTGGACGTGGCGCTGCGGGTGCGCACTTCGCTGAGCGACAGCGGCAGCCTGATTGTCAAGCAACTGGGGCGTACGCACTCGTTGCTGGTGGCCAGTCCGGCGCTGCTGCGGACGCAGGGGGCTCCCCATGTTCCGGCCGACTTGTCCCGCATCGATACCGTCGCCATGTCGGCGGTCGACGGCAAGGCGGTATGGCGTTTATTCGCTTCTACAGGACGCGATACCCAGGTCGAGCATCGTCCCCGCTACGTGGCCGACGACTTGCTGACGCTCAAGTTTGCCGCCCTGGCCGGGACGGGCGTATGCGCGCTGCCTGATTATTTATGCAGCCGGGAACTGGAAGACGGCCGCCTGGAGGCCGTGCTGCCGGACTGGAGCCTCGAGCCCGCCTATCTGCATGCCGTTTTTCCGTCGCGGCGCGGGCTGATGCCCGCGGTGCGGTCGTTTCTGGATTATCTGGGCGAGCATGTCGCGGCGGTTTCCGAGCGCTGCGCAAAACTGGCCGACCGATCCGAAGCCTGCTGAGGCATGATTTGCCGGCCAGCGGGCTGTGGCTGCGAACCGAGGCGTTGACTGTATTAATAACGTAGCGCTGCTGCGGAAGGACGGCGGCAATCCGTCAGAACCGCCCGGCCTGGAAGTCGGTGACGGCCTGGACCAGTTCTTGCTGCGTGTTCATGACGAAAGGTCCGTATTGGGCGATGGGCTCGCCCAAGGGTTGGCCGGCAATCAGCAGCACGCTGGCCGAACCCTGGCTTTCCAGCACGACGCCATCGGCCTGAGGGTCGTTGCCCAGAATGGCCATGTGCTGAACCGGCACGTTCTGGCCGCCGATGCTGACATTGCCGCGATACACATAAATAAAGGCGTTGGCCGTGGCCGGCAGCTTTTGGCTGAAGCTTGCGGCTGAATCGAAATGCACGTCCAGATACAAAGGCTCGGTAACCGGGCGCTGCATGGCGCCTTCCACGCCGTGGCTATGGCCCGCCACCACCCGCACCCTCACGCCGTTGCCGAGGCGAGCCTCGGGGATGTCTTCGTTCTGGATGTCGCGATAGCTTGGCTCGATGAGCTTGTCCCGGGCAGGCAGGTTGAGCCATAGCTGGAAGCCTTCCATGCGGCCTTCCTCTTGCTCGGGCAGTTCCGAGTGCACCAGGCCGCGGCCCGCCGTCATCCATTGCACGCCGCCGTTTTGCAGCAGGCCTTCGTGGCCGTGGCTGTCGTTGTGGCGCATGCGGCCGGCAATCATGTAGGTCACGGTTTCGAAACCGCGATGGGGGTGGTTGGGAAAGCCGGCAATGTAGTCGTCGGGGTCGTCGCTGCCGAACGCGTCCAGCATCAGGTAGGGATCCAGCCGTTTCTGCAGATTGCCGCTGATGACGCGCGTAAGCTTCACGCCGGCTCCGTCGGAAGTGGGCATGCCGGTGACGAGCCGTTCGATTTTGCGAGGGTGCGTTACGGCTTCCGGCTCGGATGGGGTGGGAGAGGTGGTCATGATGGGGGTGTCCGCGTATGAAAGCCGAAAGGAGGCATGACGTCGATTATAAGGCGCAGCGAGTGTTCGGGGGGAGGCCTGCGAGGCTTGTTCATCGTTGCGATTTCGCCGCATGGCATGGCGGGATTGCGTTTTTATTGATTCAACCTCGATAAATAAATTATTATCAAGTTTCTTAATGATAATGATTCCCATTCTTAAAACAAGCTGAACGTCGATGCGGATGCCTCCGACCCGGGGCGCGCGCACCGCTCGTCCATCGTTACCCTTCAAAAGAACGCTCATGCACTCCATGCCCAAACTCAAGCCCTTGCCGCTGACGCTAGCCCTTGCCATCGCTTTCTGCGGCGCGACAGCGCAGGCGCAGTCCGATACCGGCGCCAATGTCGAAAAACTCGGAAGCATCACGGTGCAGGCCAGCGCCGATGCTTCTTCCAAGGGGCTTTCCGCGCCCTTTGCGGGCGGGCAGGTGGCTAAGGGCGGGCGCATCGGCGTGCTGGGCAATCTGGACACCATGAGTTCGCCGTTCAGCAACACCGAATACACCAGCCAGCTGATTCAGGATCAGCAGGCCGCCAGCGTTGCCGATATCTTGCAGAACGATCCGGGCGTGCGCGTTGCGCGGGGCTATGGCAACTACCAGCAGCTCTACATGATCCGTGGGATGCCTCTGTATTCCGACGACATCACCTACAACGGGCTGTATGGCTTGCTGCCGCGCCAGTATTTCGCCAGCGAGTTCATCGAGCGCCTGGATGTCTTTCGGGGCGCCAATGCTTTCTTGAATGGCGCGGCGCCTGGCAACAGCGGGTTGGGCGGGGCCATCAATGTCGTGCCCAAGCGGGCTCCGAACCAGGATCTGACCTCGGCCACCCTGGGCTGGGAAAGCGGCGGCCAGGGGTATGGCAGCTTCGACCTGGGCCGGCGTTTCGGCCCCGACGGCAGCACCGGCGTGCGTCTGAATGCCGTGCGCCGCGACGGCGGCACGACGGTCGACGACGAACATCGCGAACTGACCGCCGTTGGCCTGGGTCTGGACTGGCGCGGCGAGCGCACGCGTTTGTCGGCGGACTTCGGCTACCAGGATCATCGCCTCAAGCGCAGCCAGCCCAGCGTCACGTATGCGGCGGGCTTGCCGATTCCTTCAGCCCTCGACGCCAGCACCAATCTGGCGCAGGACTATACCTATTCCAACGAACGTGACTTTTTCGGCACCTTGCGCGGCGAATACGACATCACCGACAACCTGACCGCCTGGGCCGCGGTGGGTGCGCGCAGCAGCAAGGAATCCAGCTTGCTGGCCAACCCCACGGTTCAGGATGCCGCCGGCAATGCCACCATGAATGCAATGGAAACCGCGCGCAAGGATTCGATACGCACGGGCGAGCTGGGTGTGCGGGGTAAGTTCCATACGGGAAGCGTCGGCCATACGGTGACGGCTTCGGCCAATTTCTACAGCCTCGACAGCCGCAATGCCTACAACTACTACGACACGACCAACACCAATGTCTACAACCCGACTACCCAGCCTTTGTCGGCCATCGAGATCCAGGGCGGAAATCTGGGCGATCCACGGATCACCCAGTCCACCCGCAATACCAGCTTGGCCCTTGCCGATACGATGTCGTTTGCGAACGACCGGGTGCTTTTGACGCTGGGCCTGCGCCACCAGCGCATCAAGAACCAGTCCTACGACTACAACACGGGCGTCGAGAATCAGCCGGAAAACAGCACCAGCAGCACAACGCCGGTGGCGGGCGTGGTCTACAAGGCGACCAAGGAAATTTCGCTTTATGCCAATTACATCGAAGGCATGAGCCAGATCGATCCGGCGCCGACATTCGGCACCCCCACGCCCGTCAATCCGGGTCAAACCTTCAACGCGGTGCGAACCAAGCAGAAGGAAATCGGAGTCAAGTACGACAGCGGGAAGCTGGGCGGCAGCCTGGCCCTGTTCACCATGGACATGCCCACGGCGTATATCGACCCGGCTACCGCCCTGTACGGCCCCAACGGCAAGCAGCGCAACCAGGGCGCCGAGCTGACTTTCTACGGCGAGCCCATGCCGGGTGTCAGGCTGCTGGGCGGCGCCACGCTGCTCGACGCCAAGCAGGTCGATACGGCGGGAGGCGCCACCGACGGCAACCGCGCCATCGGCGCGCCCCGGTTCATGGCGAACCTGGGCGTTGAATGGGATATACCCGGAGTGACGGGCCTGACCGTGACGGGCCGCATGGTGCATACGTCCTCGCAGTACGCCGACGCGGCCAATACGCAGGAAATACCCGCCTGGACCCGCTTCGATCTGGGCGCGCGCTATCTGACCGAGCTCGATGGACATATGCTTACCTTGCGGGCCAACGTGCTGAACGTCGCCAACAAGAATTACTGGGAGTCGGCCGGCGGCTATCCAGGGGCCGGCTATCTGGTGCTCGGCGAATCCCGCACTTTCATGCTCTCGGCTTCGCTGGAATACTGACCCGTTTCGCCGTCGTTTCCGGGAGCTTCGACATGACGCGCCGCATCCTGTACAATCTGCCCGTCATTAGGGAGTAGCTTCGCCCCGCAACGGGGCGGCTTGCATCAACATACTTGGCATAGTCCATGGTGCAAGCGGCGCGGCGCAAGCCGCATGTGCTTAGCAAGACTTTTGACCATAAGGTGCCCGACGCTGGCGGGGCTCTTATGGTCAATCGCGTCCGCCGGCACAACAGGTATCCCCACTCATGGAAGCTTTTCTCGTTTCTACAGGTGTCGTCGCGCTTGCGGAAATCGGCGACAAAACGCAATTGCTGGCGTTCATTCTTGCCGCCCGTTTCAAGAAACCCGTACCCATCATTCTCGGCATCCTGGCCGCCACCCTGGTCAATCATGGCCTGGCCGGAGCCCTGGGAACCTGGATCACCTCGGTGGTCAGCCCCGAAATCCTGCGCTGGGTCCTGGGCCTGTCCTTTTTGGCCATGGCCGTCTGGACTCTGATTCCCGACAAAATGGACGACGACGATGCGCATGTGGTCAAACGCTTCGGTGTGTTCGGCGCGACGCTCATTACCTTCTTCCTGGCTGAAATGGGCGACAAGACCCAGATAGCCACGGTGGCGCTGGCAGCCACCTATGTCGCGCCCTTCACGGTGGTGGCGGGCACGACGCTGGGCATGCTGATTGCCGACGTTCCGGCCGTGTTCGTGGGCAACCGGTTCGCCGCGCACATCCCGATGCGGCTGGTGCATACGATTGCCGCCGCCATTTTCGCCGTCATCGGCGTGCTGACCCTGCTCAACGTCGAGCGGCTGTTCTGAGCCGCGGCGCGCATCGCGGCGGGTTTGGCTTATTGCGCCTGCGCCAGTTCGCGGGCCAGGCGGTTGTGCCGCTCGCCAAGCTGCCCGGTATCCAGGGTGGTGAGCCGCCCGTCGCGCACGACGACGCGGCCATCGATGATGGTGAAGGCGGTATTGGACGGGGTGCAGAACACCAGGGCGGCGACGGGATCGTGCAGCGCGCCCGCGTAGCCGATTTGCCGGGTGTCGAATAGCGCGAGGTCGGCGGCCATGCCTGGTTTCAAGGCGCCGATGTCGTCGCGGTTCAGCACCTTGGCACCGCCCAAGGTGGCGACTTCCAGCGCTTGACGAGCCGTCATGGCTTCGGGCCCCGTGCTGTCCCAATGCGCCACGCGCTGCAGCAGCATGGCCTGACGCACCTCGCCCAGCATGTGCCCCGCATCGTTGGACGCCGATCCGTCCACGCCCAGGCCGACGGACACGTTGGCATCCAGCATTTTGCGCACTGGGGCGATGCCCGAGGCCAGCCGCATGTTGGAGCACGGGCAATGCGCCACACCCGTGCGGGTGCGGCCGAACAGCGCAATGCCCGCATCGTCGAGTTGCACGCAATGCGCATGCCACACGTCGTGCCCGATCCAGCCGCAGTCTTCCGCGTATTGAGCCGGAGTCATGTTGAATTTCTCGCGGCTGTAGGACACGTCGTTCAGGTTCTCGGCCAAATGGGTGTGCAGCGAAACATTGAAACCGCGCGCCAGCGCGGCCGACTCGCGCATCAAATCGCGCGACACCGAAAACGGCGAGCACGGCGCCACCACGATGCGCTGCATGGCGTAGCGTTGATCGTCGTGATAGGTTTCGATGAGACGCTGCGTATCCTTGAGGATGGCGTCTTCGTTTTCCACCACGCTGTCCGGGGGCAGCCCTCCTTGGGATTGCCCGACGCTCATGGAGCCGCGTGCGGCGTGAAACCGCATGCCCGCTTCCCGGGCGGCTTCGATGCTGTGATCGAGCCGGCAGCCGTTGGGGTAGATATACAGGTGGTCGCTGCTGGTGGTGCAGCCCGACAGCATGAGCTCGGCCATGGCCGTTTGCGTCGAGACCTTGACCATTTCGGGGGTCAGCCGCGCCCAGATCGGGTAAAGGCTGGTCAGCCAGTGGAACAGCTCGCCGTCCTGCGCCCCGGGCAGGGCGCGGGTGAGGGTCTGGTACATGTGGTGGTGAGTGTTGATCAGCCCGGGTATCGCCACATGGCCGCTGGCATCGATGACCTCGTCCGCCTCGCCTGGAAGCTCATTGGCCGGCCCCACCTGCTCGATGACGTTGCCGCGCACGAACACCGAGCCCCGGGCGATTTCGCGCCGGGTTTCGTCCATGGTAACAACGACATCCGCATTGCGGATAAGCAGGGTTTTCGCCGGGATTGTCATATTGGCGCCTTTACGTTTTCGCGCATCATAGCATCCACCTCGTCTTTGCCGGCTCTTCCATTGGCGAGGTAGTTCAGGACGACCGCCGAGATGGCGCATAGCGCGATGCCGCTGTTCAGGAGCGTGCCGATATCGGTCGGGAATTTGGCGAAGAATTTATCCGAGACCATGGGTATCATGCCCATCCCGAGGCTGACGGCGACGATCAGGACGTTATGCCTGTTGCTGCGGAAATCGACCTCCTGAAGAATGCGTACGCCGTTGGCGGCGACCATGCCGAACATGACGACCGTAGCGCCTCCGAGGACGAAGTCGGGGATCGAGGCCACCAGCACCGACAGCTTGGGCACCAGTCCCAGCAATATCATGATGGCTCCCGCCATGACACAGACGAAGCGGCTGCGTATGCCGCTGACATAGACCAGGCCGATGTTTTGCGAAAACGTGGTGTAGGGGAAGGTGTTGAAAATACCTCCGATCAACGCACCCAGCCCATCGGCCCGCAAGCCGCGCTTGATATCGTTTTGAGTCGGGGTTTTGTCGATGATGTCGCCCATGGCGAAAATGCCGCCCATGGATTCGATGAGGGTCACGATCATGACCAAGCTCATGGAGACAATCGCCAGCAAATCGAATTTTGGCATGCCGAAGTGAAATGGTATGACCGGCGCAAACCACGGGGCTTGGGACAGGCCGGTAAAGCTCACCATGCCGAGCACGCCGGCCAGCACGAATCCGGCGGCGATGCCCAGCAGCACGGAAATATTGCTGAGCAGTCCGTTGCCGTAGCGGCTGATCAGGATGATGCAAAGCAGGACGAAGAAGGCGATGCCGATATATAACGGGGCGCCGAAATCCTTGGCGCCGTAGCCACCGCCCGCGTAGGTGATGCCGACACCCATGAGCGATACGCCGATGACCAGAATGACCGAGCCCGTTACCACCGGTGGAAAGTAGCGAACCAGCCGGCTCATCAGCGGCGCCACCAGAAAGCCGATGACGCCCGCGACCATGACGGAACCGAAAATGCCGTTCAAGCCCAGCTCCGGATTCAGGCCGATGGCTATCATGGGCCCGATTGCCACGAAAGTCACGCCCATCATCAGGGGATAGCGGATACCGAATATGCCGATGCCCAGCGATTGAATGATTGAAACGATGCCGCCCGCAAAAAGATCGGCGCTGATGAGTACCGCCGTGGCGTCCTTGGAAAGCCCGATTGCTCCGGCCAGGACGAGGGGCACGGTCACTGCCCCCGCATACAGCGCCAATACATGCTGTAAGCCGAGCATCAGCAGTCTTGGGAAAGGGAGGCGTTCATCTACCGGATGCACTGCGTTGTCCATATCGTCACCTTTAGGTTGGGATTGCGAAAACTGCTGCTTCGTGGAGTGAAACCGTGAGTGATTCGGCGCGTGCTGCGATAACCGGCTTTTTACATGGGTGGCAGGGTTCCGGCTGTTCCGCTTCGCGGCCTGTATTGGTCGATGAAGGCGGCGGAGCCGGCCCGCTGTCTTGCTTCGAAGACGGCGGCGCGTTCTGCGTATAGTTCCCGCACGTAGCGGGCGATTGCGCAGCTATCCTCGTACATGTTGTATTTCCAGCCTAATCCGTATGCCGACAAATTGATGTTGTCTATCGTCATGATGCGGGTGGCCGAGTCGGGGTTGCTTAAATAGTCGTCGATGACCTTGCGTACGACTTCCTTGGTGCATGAGAGTTTGTGTGCATGCCAGGCGGTGTCCAGCCATTCGCCGGCCGCCGGCTGGCGAAATGGATACTGGATGCTTCGGCCGGGTCGGCCGTAGCCGAAGCCTTCGAAGGGGCCGCTTTCGGTGGCGAGCCAGTTGGGCGGGCCGTTCGGCGCGACGGGCCGCACTTGAGTCCAATGCACCATGTTCTGCGCCAGCCAGTCGTCGCAGAAACTGTCGTCATTGAAGGGGTCGAGCCGGCGTATGGCTTCCGAGTCGTGGCGGATGCCGCAGACGGCCTGCTCGATCTCGTTTTCCATCTTGAGTATGCAGTGACTGTAGTCCATACAGAAATTGAACGGAATGCCGTGCCCGCGTACGGCTCGGGCTACCTGGTTTATGCGGCGCATGTCCTCGGACCACATGTCGGCGTGGACTTCGTAGGTGATGGTAATTCCTAATTTTTCGGCTTGCTCGTAGGTATCCAGATAAGACGCAACGATTTCGTCGTTGGTCACCAGATGGCCGTCGGCATGCCTGGCCCATACCATGAGATTGTGATAGCGCGAGCCCACCGTCTTGGCCCGCTGAAGATTCTCGGTGATGAGCGGTTCTTCTCTTCCAAGCTGATAGGTCCAACTGCCGGACAGAATGGGGATCTCGTATTTTTCGCTGGCCTTGATGAAATCGTCCAGCTCGGAAGCCGTGGGAATGCGGTCGAAGAAATCCCAGAGTCCGCTTTCCTTGACAAGACGGAATTGAGTTTCGATGGGCAACTCTGTTTCGCTGACCGGCCGGGCCGGGGAGGAAGGCTGGATGCCCCGGCCGGCGCAGGCAAGAAGAAACATTTTTTTCATGGCGTCTCCATCGATGTTCTGGTTGTCGGCGCGGCCCATGGCCAAGTGGCGGCTATGGGCACACGGTTGTCTGTGCTGCGTGGGTAGTTTCGATGACGTCCGTATACAGCGCCGTCTCGAACTCGCTTTTTCCCGCCAGTGCGGCCAGGGAAAGCTCGCGCAGCCATTTACGGTACTGAATCGAAACCTTGTCGGTCGCCATCGAGAGTTCGTCGGTCGTAAGGTCGTGGGGGGCCTGGGATTCGATGATGGGTTGATCCTCCATGAGCACACGTTTCTGGAAATCGATATGCACTTCGTCGGGAAGACCGTCATCGGCTCTGGCAATGATCATGAAGTTCCTGCAGTGGCTGTCGTCGATGGGTGAGCTGGTGGTCCACAGCACGAAGCGTTCCGGCCTGCGGTACAGCGCGATTTCAAGATTGATGGTGTAGGGCATGGAGCAGCGATAGTTGAATGCGCCCAGCGGGGAATTTTCGGGCAGCTGGTCGAGCATTGTTCTGGGAGGCTCGATGGAAAAGCGCAACTCGCCGCCGACCCTGTCTATGCAGGTAATGGGAGGACGGGCAAAGGCGGGATCGTAGAGCGTGCCAGGGTGCACGAAGGCAAAGTGGGAGAAGTCGGTGAAGTTCTCCCAACGGCGTTCGGCCGAGGTTTCCCATATGTAGGAATCGACGACGGCGACTTTCATCCCGGGGGCTTCCCAATCGCTGAATACGGGGATTTCGCTGGCGTAGGAGGGATCCAGGCGCACCCAGACGATGTCGTAGCGGATTTCGCAGTCGTAGGCGTCGGTGCGCGCCTTTTTGGGGATGGGCAGGTCGGG
>JBEBXF010000089.1:0-10105 GCA_040391725.1 Eoetvoesiella caeni
CCAGTACAGTAACCGGGATGGACTCGCCTTCCTCGGTAAAAATACGGGTCATGCCAACCTTGCGCCCCACGAGCCCCAGCCGATGCGCGGCAGGCGTAGGTGTCGAGTTCGACATCATTTTCTCCATTCCCGACTGCGATTGGTCGGGGCTAATTTTCATACATATAAAACCAAAAGATTTTTTTGGTTAAGCTAGCACTTTAACATGGGTTGACTCCAGTAGGCAAGCCAAGCATCCGGACAAACCCTAGAGCTGTTGTTTTTACCTATGAACGTAGCGTTAATCTCGTATAGTTGTCGATTGCCAAAATGCCAACAGGATCCTACATGACACCCGCTTCCGGGCATCTTGCGTTGCGCGGCCCCACCCTGTCCTTCGTCGCCGACCCGTTCCAGGCCGGCGACCAGGCCGCCATGCGCTATGAATCCGACGGACTCATCATCGTTGAACACGGCAAGATAAAGGCGGCCGGCGACTACACCAGCCTGAAGCCGCAGCTCGGGCGGCTCAAGCCCGTGCACTATCCCGATTCGCTCATCCTGCCCGGCTTTATCGACACCCACGTCCATTACCCGCAAACGCAGATGATCGGCGGCTACGGCGCCCAGCTCATCGACTGGCTCAACAAATATACGTTCGTCACCGAGCAGCAATTCGGCAGCCCGGATCACGCGGCCCTGGTCGCGGGCGTCTTCCTGCAGGAATGCCTGCGCGCCGGCACCACCACGGCGGCCGTGTACTGTACCATCCACCCCGAATCGGTCGAGGCGCTGTTCGAAGCGGCCTTTGCCCGCGGCATGCGCATGATCGCCGGCAAGGTGCTCATGGACCGCAACGCCCCCGCCGCCCTCCTGGATACGGCCCGATCCGGCTACGACCAGTCCGAGGCTCTGATCACCAAATGGCACGGCCAAGACCGGCTGGCGTATGCGGTCACCCCGCGCTTCGCCCCCACCAGCACGCCCACGCAGCTCGAAGCCGCGGCCGCGCTATGGAAAAAGCACCCCGGCACCTACATGCAAACCCATCTGGCCGAGACCCTGCAGGAAAACGAATGGGTCAAAAGCCTGTTCCCCGAGCGCGCCAACTACCTGAATGTCTACGCCCATTACGGCCTGACCGGCCCGCGCGCCGTTTTCGGCCATGCCCTGCATTTACAGGAAGAGGAATGGCAGCATCTGGCCGCCAGCGGCTCCGCCGTCGCGCACTGCCCCACCTCCAACAGCTTTCTGGGCAGCGGCCTGTTCAACTTCACCCGGGCCAGGCAGCCGCAGGCGCCCGCCCAGGCCGTTCGCACCGGGCTGGCCACCGACGTCGGCGGCGGCACCACTCTTTCCATGCTCAGAACCATGGGCGAAGCCTACAAAATCGGCCAATTCGGCCATTATTCGCTTTCCGCTCCCAAGGCTTTTTACCTGGCAACCCGCGGCGCGGCGCACTCCCTGTACCTGGACGACAAGATCGGCTCCATCGCGCCGGGCATGGAGGCCGACCTGCTGGTGCTCGACATGAAATCGACGCCCATCATCGACTTTCGCATGAATTATTGCGAAACGCTCGAAGACGCCTTGTTCGTGCAAATGACCATGGCCGACGACCGCGCGACCCGGGCGGTGTATGTGGCGGGCAGGCTGGCGTATTCGCGCGGCTGATCCAGGGCCGCGATAGCGGCGCGCCCCTACCAGGCAAGGGCAAAGGCTTGGCGACGCATGTCCGCCGCAACCTCAAGCCAGCCGCTGCCGCTACGCCGCACCAGTTTTGCCGAACCAAAATAAAACTCGTGATTCGAGTTTTCAATTACGGTATGCCCGTGCTGGCGGAGCTGCTCGGCGACTTCGCCCGCTATACCTGGTTCGAGCAGGACGGCACCGTCGCGCGACAGACTCCATCGAGGCCCTGAAACGAGGCTACCGAGCGTCGACGTCGAACTCAAAGCACCGGTGATGAGTTGAAACCCGGTCGTCGTCTGGCTGACCCCGCCGGGCGAGGCCCCGGCCATGCAGCAAGCACGTCCATCCCCGGAAGTCATCAGCCAGGGGTTGAGAGTATGGGAAGGCCGAACACCCGACCCAATCGAATTGACCAAGCCGGGTCGGGCTTCGAAATCGTACATCCGGTTGTTCAGCAATATGCCCGTCTCTTCCTCTACCGCGCAACTGCCAAAAGGCTGAAATACACTTTGCAGCAGCGAAACAGCGTTGCCATCGCGATCCATGGCAACAAACCCGGACGTATCACCGATATCCAGGCGGCTTTTTTTCAATGCGGCATGATCCGCCCCCGGTTTCATCGACGCCCCCAGTCCAAACTGCTCCGGTGTCTGGACTGTGCGCAGAGGATCGCCGATCAGGTTGCGCCCCTGGGCAATGGCGGCCATTGCATTTTCTACATCGACGGCCATGCCGGGCTCTTCGCCCGCGTGACGGGCCGCCCCCCAGATATCCAGCAGGCGCAGCATCAGAACGCCCGTCGAATTGGGGGGCGCCACATGAACAACCGTATCGGCAACGCAGCTCGACCAGGGCATGGCCCAATCCGCGCTCGCGGACTCGAAATCCTCGGGTTTGAACAAGCCGTCGTGTGCCCGGCTGAACCGCACGAGCGCATGCGCGACTTCACCACGGTAAAACCCGTCTTCGCCGTCCCGGGCAATCTTTTGCAGAACGCGCGCCACATTGGCCTGCCGGAACGTGTCGCCCGCGGTCAGCGTATGCCCACCGGGCTGAAAAATTCGGCCGAAACCTGGCTGCCTAGTGTCCTCGGGTTTTACATTGCGCAGGTTTCGAGCCAGCTCTTCCGGCGTGGCAATGCCGCGTTCGGCCAACGCAATCGCTGGCGCAAGTATCTGTTTCCAGTCCCGGCGCCCAAAGCGCTCGTGCGCCCGCGCCCACAAACGCACCAGGGTCGGAACCACGGCCGCCCTGGCGCCGCGCTGGGGCATCCCGTTTTCGAACAACGCTGGCGAAGCATCAAGAGGCGCCCGCCCCGTCCCGTTCAGGACATGGACGCAGCCAGTGGACGCATCGTAATACAACAGCATGCCGCAGCCGCCCAACGATGTGGCATGCGGCAAAACAACCGTTAAAACCGCCGACGCGGCAATGGTTGCATCCATTAAGGATCCGCCTGCGTCCAGGCAGTCTTTTGCCGCAAGGCTGGCCAGATGATGTCCGGACGCCAGCGCGGCATTGGCGCTGTATAAGCTTTTCGGTCGAGAGTTCATGCCAGGAAACGCCTTGGTGATGTAGTTGGATGGGAAGCGCGCTCGTCCATGAAAGCACGATCTGTGGAATGCCGCGCCGGCATCCAGCATGACCCGGCCATGGATCATGGCGGGATTTCTACATGGCCGCTTTCTCGTTCAGACGTATGCGACGGATTGCGCCCGCAACCAGCAATGGATGAATGCCGAGCGAATCCCGCAATATTTTTTCATCAAGAGCGCACAAAGCCTCCCTCTCGATGTCATCCAGTTCAAACTGGATGATGTAGGCATCCGGCGATTCGAGAAACTGCCGGCAGGCTTGCGAATCGACTCTTAACCGCTGCAAAGCCCGCGATAATTCAACCCGGTTCGACGGAGTGTGCCTGTACCATAACTCATCCGTGTCGCGCCGTTCGGAAAAACTGAACCAGCTCAGGATCGCATAGGTGTGATGCCAGTTTTCTTCCAGCACGGCCTGGTCGGGGCACACTTCCCCTAAAGCGCCTGCAAGCATGAGCCAGGAGCGCGCTTCCACGTTGCCGGTTCGATCGAGTTCGGATGCATTGGAGGCCAGCAGGCGGCGAAGATTGCCCTCCACGGCGGCATTAAAAACCATTTTGTCGAACTCAAGATCGGGGCCGGGTTCCGCATAACGCGCGGTACCCGGGTAATGCGACAGACCTCCACTGGCAACAAGCACCGCACGCCGATTCAAGCGCGCCAGAACTCTATGCAAGGCCTTGCCGAATTCGAAACATCGTTCGGGCCGAGGTTGGGGGGGAACATACGCATTCACGAAGATGGGCAGTACCGGCGTATCGCGCCGCCAGCCCATGAACTCGATCGGAATGGTAAACGGCGTGCCCAGCTCGGCGCTCAACGTGAAGGCCGGATCGAAGCCCTCTTCCTGCAACTCCCGCACCACGGCGTAGCCGACGTCGCCGTCGACGGACCACCATCCGCTGTGCTGATCCTGCCCCCGCGCCTGGTCGGCGCAATGCAAAGTAAACGCGGGTATCGAATCCAGGATGAACTGATCCCCGTGCTCGTTGGACACCACGATGATCAGGTCGGGACTCAACGCGCGCAGGGCGTTTCCGGCCTCAAGCATGGCCGCCTTGACACGTGCGATCTGCTCGGGGGATTCGCTCTTGGGCGCGCTTAATAATTGCGGCGCATGAGGAACGGCGGCGGCGCCAACAATGCCGGCGGATCGGCCGATTATCGGTGAATTCATTAGCGTATTCCTGCGTAAATATGACTAACGGTTTTTGCGCGATACACGATCAGGCTCCAAACCACAGGCAGGCCGCAACGATGATCACAACGGCCGCAAGCCCCCAAGTCCACACCGAACGAGACTTCACCGTGCGGCTGGCCGCAGGCGCGGTCTGCACAGAAACTTCGGCCGCACTTTCAGTCTGCGGGGCGGGGGCATCGGCGGCTTCGTTCTTCGCCGCCTCGGACGGCTCCACACGGGCTTTGAAGCGGGTGAAGAAATCGTCGGCCAGCTTGCGCGCCACGCCGTCGATGAGACGCGCGCCCACCTGGGCGAGTTTGCCGCCCACCTGGGCCTCGACCGTGTAGCTCAATTGGGTGCTCGAGTTTTCCGTTGTAGCCAAGGCAACGGTCGTGCGCCCTTTGCCAAAGCCAGCGGCTCCTCCGGACGCATTGAATGTCATGGTGTACGACGTGGAAGGCACAATATCCGAGAGCTCCAGTCTGGAATCGAATTTGGCCTTTACCGGCCCAATCGCGGCCTTCATAACCACACTGTATTGGTTCTCGCCGGTTGGAGCGATGGACTCGCATCCCGGGATGCAGTCCTTCAGCACCTCGGGGTCGTTCAAGGCCGCCCATACCACGTCACGGTCCGCCGCTATAGTTTGTGCTCCCGCCATTTCCATATTGGGTACTCCTCGATTGTCTATTTGTCTATCTGCAGATGCTGTTCGATGAAAGCGAGTGTGCGCTGGCGCGCCAAGCGGGCGGACGGCTCGTGGTATGAAGCTCGCTGATCGCAATTGAACCCATGGTCGGCGGGGTAAAAATGCGATTCGACTCCAGGATGCCCGGCGGCAAAAGCTCGGGAGGAGCTTTCGGGAATGATGGAGTCCTCCAGGCCCCAATGAAGCAAGACGGGACATTGGGGTTTCAATTGCGAGAGCGAGGGAATGGCTCCCCCGTAATAGCAGACCGCGGCCGACAGGCCCGGCACGCCGGCGGCCGCCCGCCAGGTGCTCGAACCGCCCCAACAATACCCGACCATACCAAGCGGCTTGCCCTGCATCTGCGACTCCAGGTATTTGACTGCCGCCTCCACGTCCAGACGCGTCTGCTCCCAATCTATCCGCTTGGTGTAAGCAAGGCCCTTTTCAACATCCGGACGCTCATAGCCAAGCTGGATATCTTTTTCCATACGATCGAAGAAGCGCGGGGCAATCGCAAGATAGCCCTCTTGCGCGTAGCTGGATACAACACTTTGAATATGCGGATTTACGCCGAACACTTCCTGCGCAATAACCAGGCCGGCCCGCGGCTCGCCTTCCGGAACACAAACATAACCACCAAAGCCGTGCCCGTCCGACGCCTGCAAGTCGACCCAGTGTTTCGTCATCATTTTTCTCCATCCTTGATCATGGCAAAAAAAAGAAATGCATGCTGGCGCTGCTAGGAAGCAGGCAAAAGATAATGAGCGGCAAAATCCGCCATGAGCGGTTTGCTCAAATGAGTCTTGTCGTGCGCGCAATGGCCGCTGCCGCGATAAGTCACGACCTTTATCGGCCCTCGTACCCGATTGCCAAGAAGCTGGGTGGAGTCGGGCGTGGCAATGGGGTCCTCCGAACCCTGGACAACCAGGACGGGACATTGAATCAGCCCCGCAGAGGTATCCAGATCATAAGACGCGAAGAACTTGGCGGCTTGCGTCTCGTCTACAACCCTGGCGGCACGCATAAAGCGCTTCTTCAATGTGGAACTCAAAGTCTTGAAGTGCCTCAAGTGGTAAATCAGGCCCCAGGCAACGGCTACCTTTACGCGCGGATCCGCCGCCGCCGTCGTACAGGCCCAATGCCCGCCCGTGCTGCGGCCCAGAACACCGATACGATTGGAGTCGATCTCGGGGCGGGCGCACGCATAGTCGATGGCGGCGCTAACCGCTTTTTCGAAATCAACGCGAACCGGCAACTGATAAAACATTTCGCCCTGGCCCGGGCCGTCGAATGTCAGGACAGCCATGCCGCGCTTGACGAAATGGTTGGATATTTCAAGCGCATCTTCTTTGGTGGTATCCAGCCCGCCAAAAATCACGACGCAAGGCGCAACGCCATCCCGCCTCGACGGCAGGCGAAGATAGCCTGGCAACATATGGTTCTCAAACGGAATTTCCACTCGCTCCATGGGCGGGTCGAGCAAAACCGCCCCTCGACGGAAAAGCGCGCTCTTGCGTTCGTCAGCACGGCGTTTGGCATTTTCGGCGACATCCATGCGTATGCCCTGGCCAAAATGGCAGCACAAGGCTCCTCGCCACAAAAGTTCGCCGGCCGTCTGCCGCGCATTGTTCTTCAGGGCTTCCGTAGCAAGATCTTCATAGGTTTGCGACAACACCACCCACCGGTCGCACCAGGCTTTTGCCTCGGGGATGTCCTTTTCCAGGAACAAAATATCTCCGTAGGGAATGCCATCGGAAATTATGCGGGCGGCGTTGGCGCGCAACGTGTCGATGACGTCGGGGCTACTCATAGAACGGCCTGGGTGCTGAGTTCGTACAACTTCGCGGACGTCAGTGTCGGCTGTCGAATGACAATGGCATTGTCCAACGCATCGGCGATCGCGTTGGCAATGGCGGGCGCCACCGGCCCGACATTGCCTTCTCCGACTCCACGCACGCCCAGCGGGTTCATCGTGCTCGGAAATTCAAAATGCAGCAGCTTGAGCGGAGGAATGCTCCGCGCCTTGGGCATCACGTAATCCATCAAGGTGCCCGTCAACATTTGGCCTTCAGGAGAGTAAATGACCCGCTCTCCCAATGCCGCGCCCAGGCCCTGCGCGAACGCCCCCACCACTTGTCCATCAACCATCTTGGGGTTGATCTGCCTGCCGCAGTCGTGGCCAATGGCGTAGTCCAGAATTTCCCAGCTATATGTTTCGGTGTCGACCTCCACCACTGCTGCATGGGTACCGGTTGCCCACGTGACGGTGGGGGGGTAATAGTACTTCGTCGAATGCAGCCCGGGCTGCTGCTCGTCGCGCAGAATGCGAGAGTAGATGGCCACCGGAACCAGTTGAGCCCACGTCACGCTTTTCGATGAGTCGTCCTTGCGCGCAAAACCGGCCGGAGTGCCGGCCAGGTCGTCCGGCGAGCAGTCGAGCTGCGCCGCGGCGACAAGCTTCGCGCGGCGCACGACCTCCTGGGCCGCCATGGCAACCGCGTTGCCAGTATTCACCGTAACACGGCTTCCCGCGGTGCCGAAGCCGTGCGGCAATAACCGGGAATCGCCTCCCATGACACGAATGTTTTCGTAGGGCATGCCAAGATACTCGGCGGCGACCTGGGCAAAGGCCGTTTCGTGGCCCTGGCCCGATTGGGATACGCCAATGAGTACTTCGGCCATGCCATCTTCGCAAATGCGAACGGTAGCGCCTTCGCAAGGCCAGCCCGGCCCGCTCGCCTCAACGTAGTTCGCAACTCCGATGCCGATCCTGCGCGTCGAACCCTCGTCGCGCAAACGTGCCTGCTCGGCTCGCCAGCGCGGAACATCGAGCAGTTCGAGGGTTTTATTGAACACCTGTGGATAATCGCCCGTGTCGTAGACAATGGGAACGCCGTCCCGATAGACATTGCCGGGCTTATAAGGCATTTGGTCGGCGGCGATCAGGTTCAGGCGACGCAACTCGAAGGGATCCATCTTGAGCTCGTTGGCCAGCAAGTCCAGGCTGCGTTCGATCACCCAGGCTGCTTCGGGCCGCCCCGTTCCGCGATAAGGCGCGGATGGGGTTTTATTGGTCAGAACCGAATTGGCTTCCGCCCGATAGGCCGGGATACGGTATTGAGATGGAATATGGTTGATGGTGTTGGTCGGCTCGATAACCGCCCAGCACAGATAGGCGCCAGTGTCCTTGAGGATTTTTACGTCCAGACCCAGCAACGTCCCGTCACACCGGGCAGCCAGACGCACATCCAGGATCTGATCACGCCCCGATTGCGAAGTCAACATGAACTCGGATCGGGTTTGTATCCATTTCACGGGCCGGGCCGTGGCATACGATATGGCCGGGATCAGGACGTCCTCTGCGTACACGGACGACTTCGGGCCGAACCCCCCGCCGGTGTCGGGACACAGGACGGCGACATCGGTTTGCCGCAAGCCTGTGGTGCGAGCCACCGCTTCCCTGAGCGCATAAGGCAGTTGATGGCCGACATGGATGACCATCGTTCTGGAGGCACTATCGTATTCGGCGCATATGCCCCGGGTTTCAATGGGAACCGAGGTCATTCTCGGGTAGACAAACCGCTCTTCGATGACCACCTCGGCGTTGTCGAAGGCGGCGTCTATATCGCCTATGCATGCAAACATATGTGCTGCAATATTCGAGCGATTCTCGTGAACCGACGCAACATCCTTTATGGACTCCTGCGGATCGATGATGGCGTCGATAGGCTCGTACTCGATCTCCAACCGCTCCGCGGCGTCTTCCGCCAGCGCCGGACTGTCTCCCAGGACAACCGCGACCGGCTCGCCAAGATAGCGCACACAATCCACAGCAAGTGGAAACTGAGGCGGGGCATCCATGGAATCACAGTAGGGATTGGTGGCGGGCTCTTTGAACAAGGGCAGCGGCACAAGGCTGCCGGGTGTGTTCTCGTGCGTCCAGACCGAATGCGCGCCGGCATTGATGGCTGGCTCTGTATTGATGGAAAGGATTCGCGCCGAAGCATGAGGGGATCGCACGACCGCGGCGAACAACAAGCCTTGAGGCGCATGATCATCGACAAATTTGCCGCATCCACGTAAAAGACGCCCGTTTTCTTTTCTCAAGGGGGATTGTCCAATCATGGCAGATCCTTGAATGCGTTCAGCTGCTGAGGGGGTGGGAGCGTTTCCAGATGAAGCTCGCTTTTGAGAACGGCCTCGGTGACGCGGTACGTGTCTTCGATTTCGGTGATGTGGCTATGCATAAGCGCTTTCGCCGTGTTCGCATCGCGCGCCACTATTGCATCAAGGAGCTTGGCGTGCCAGGTTGCATTGGAACGGATCAAATCCAACTGCCTGGGGCTCTCGCGCGACCGTACGATGCTGCGTATGGTGCGATTGAGCAGTTGGCAGTGCAGGCAAAGCATGGGATTTTTTGCGTGGCTCGCGAGTATTTCATGGAACTCGATATGCAGTTGCTGCTGCCGCTGCCAGTCTTCACGCGACTCGATCGGAGCAGCAGTCGCCGCGACGTTCTGCGCCAATTTTTCGATCAGTTCTTGGCTGGCTGTTGCCGCGATGTGGGCAGCCAGCTGCGGCTCGATCGCGCGACGCACTTCATAGACATCGGCCGCCGTGAGGTTTGTAAAGAAAAAATAGCTTTGAAGATGATTGAGAATTCGCGCTTCGGTTACCTCGGCAATGACCGAGCCGCCTGCTGGACCTGTCGACGTTCTGATCAGACCCTGAACCTCCAGCGACTTCAACGCCTCACGGATGGAGGCCTTGCCGACCTGGTATTGCTCGGCAAGCATTTTTTCCGACGGCAGACGATCTCCTGGACGAAGTTTGTCTTCCACGATTCGCCGCTTAATCAAATCAGCGATGATGTCCCCCCTCTTGGGAAAACGGGGCGCGCTACCGGTCATTGATCATGCTCCTGGAAGAAAACATCAACGATTGCACATAAACAGAATTCCAAGCAAT
>JBEBXF010000090.1:0-10080 GCA_040391725.1 Eoetvoesiella caeni
CGTGGGTTGCCTTGCGGTTTTCGACAATGCTCATGAATCAATGTTGCTATAGTAGTAGGTAAAATCAATACATTCTATCCATTAACGACATTCGATGCATACCGTTCAACGTTCCGTTTTGGTTCCCTACAGCTGCGCGCAAATGTTCGATCTTGTGGCCGGCGTGGAAAAATACCCTGAATTCATGCCCTGGTGCGGCGGAGCCACGGTTCAAGAGCGCGACGAGCATGGCATGCAGGCCGCCATTACCATCAGCATCGCCGGCATCCGGCAAACGTTCAGCACGCGCAATCGACACGATTATCCCAGTCAGATCACGTTCAATCTGGTGGACGGGCCTTTCTCCGCCTTGACGGGCAAATGGCAGTTCCAGCAATTGGCCGAGGACGCGTGCAAAGTGATCTACACGATGGAATACGCGTTCTCCAGCCGGGCGCTCGAAATGGTGGTGGGGCCGGTGTTCAACCGCATCGCCACGAGCTTCATCGATTCGTTCACGCAGCGCGCGCAGGCCTGTTATGGCGAATAGCGACACCACCGGACTTTCCCTGGTGGCCGTGCAGGTGGTGTATGCGCGGCCCGAAGCCATATGGCGCAAAGCCGTGACCTTGCCTTTGGGCGCCACGGTGGAGCAAGCGTTGCAGGCCAGCGGCTTTGCCGATGCGTTTCCCGACGTTGCCGCCCGCCATCCCTCGGTGGGCATCTATGGGCAGGCTTGTTCCACCGAGCGTCCGCTGGCCGACGGCGATCGCGTCGAAGTCTATCGCCCGCTGGTGTTCGACCCCATGGAGTCGCGGCGCAGGCGCGCCCTGCATCGCCAGGCATTCATGATCAAGGCGCGCAATCGTCCGCGCAGGCGCAAGGCCAAGCTCGCCGCCGCGGCCAGAGGCGGCGTTTAACCAAAGCCCAAGAGCGAACCGAGGAGGTGATCGTCATGGACGCGCCGGTTTTATTCGACACATGGTCGGCGGTGGGCAAGCAGAGAATCGGCGTGGTCACGCTGAACCGGCCCCGCAGCCTGAACGGCCTGACCCTGGAAATATGCCAGGAAATCAGCCTGCGGCTGAAGCAATGGGAAAACGACCGCTCCATCGCCTTCGTCGTTTTCAAGGGGGCTGGCGAAAAGGCGTTTTGCGCCGGCGGCGACGTGCGCAAGCTCTACGACTCGGTGCTGGCCAATGTCAGCGGCCATCCCTGGGACAATGCCTATGCCAGGCAGTTCTTCGAGGCCGAATACCGGCTGGACTATGCCATTCATACCTATGCCAAGCCGGTGCTGTGCTGGGGATCGGGCATCGTCATGGGCGGCGGCGTGGGGCTCATGATGGGAGCCAGCCACCGGGTGGTCGGCGAAACCACGCGCTTTGCCATGCCCGAGATCACCATCGGCATGTTCCCGGACGTGGCCGGCACCTGGATGCTGGGCCATCTTCCCGCCGGCATCGGCATGTTTCTGGCGCTGACCGGCGCGCAACTGGGCGCCAGCGATTGCCAGTTCCTGGGCTTGGCCGATTATTTCGTCGAATCCGCGAAGTGGGACGATTTAAAGCAGGCGCTGGTCACCCAGGCCTGGTCCGAGGTTCGCAGCGAAAACGATATCCGCCTGCACCAGGCCTTGCGGGCCCTGGAGCCGGGTTCGGTGGCGCTGTCGGGGCCTTTGCAGACTCATTTCGCCCTGGTCGCCGATCGGTGTTCCGGGCCCGACTTCGATGCCATTTGCGCCAACCTGCTGGCGCTGGCCGATTTCGAAAACGCCTGGGTGAGGCAGGCCGCGCAGACTTTCAAGCATGGCTCCCCGGGTTCCGCGCGGCTTTCCTTTACCTTGCTCAGGTCCGTGCGCGCGCTTTCCCTTGCCGATGTGTTCCGCCGCGAGTACATGGCGGTGCTGCAATGCATGGCCATGGGGGATTTCCAGGAAGGGGTGCGCGCTTTGTTGGTCGATAAAGACAAATCGCCGCGCTGGAATCCGTCTTCGCTGGCCTGCGCCAGCCAGGAGTGGGTGCGGCGTTATTTTGTCCAGCCCTGGCCCGAAGGCACGCCGCATCCTTTGGCCGACCTGGGCCGGTAATACCGCTCAGGCGACGATGGAATAGGGCAGGGACTGAACACCGATTTTTGCCCCGTCAGCGGCTTGCAGCCTGAAATCGGCCGAATCCAGATCGGCCAGTTGCACCTCCAGCAACAGGTCGCAGCCTTTTTCGGTGCTGGCGGCGTTGACCACCCGCCCGCAGGGGGCATCGGGCCGCAAAGCGTCGTAGATGTCGGTGCCGGGTTGCGGCTCCTGGGCGGGAGCGGGCTCGATCAGTCCATGGGCCATGCGCCGCTTGATGGTGCCCCGATAATGGCTGCGGGCAACGACTTCCTGGCCTGGATAG
Source organism: Eoetvoesiella caeni (assembly GCA_040391725.1). Lineage (GTDB taxonomy): Bacteria > Pseudomonadota > Gammaproteobacteria > Burkholderiales > Burkholderiaceae_B > Eoetvoesia > Eoetvoesia caeni_A. The sequence continues at coordinate 2,376 of JBEBXF010000090.1, forward strand.
CATCCTTTGGTAAAGCTGACGCCGTCGATGAGGTCGAGATTGAGCGTTTGCGGGATGAAGGTGTCTTGCGTGGCGGCAACGATCCAGGGCAAGCCCGCCGCGATGTCGGCAGCCCGCCAAAGGGCCTCGGCGCCTGGTTGCGCGGCGGCGCCTGCTTTGCCGACGATCCACCAGCGATCCGTTTGGGCATCGGCGCTCGGCGCGGCGATGCAACTGGCTTCCGGCAGGTGGACGACCGAGTAGGGCGGCGGATTGGGTGGTAGCGAGGCGCCGGCAAGGCCCGCCCGCCGCAGGGTTTGCTCCGCCTCGGCGGCTTGGCCCCGGCGCAGCACGATTCCTTGCACGGGCAGGGGCGTGACGGCCAGCTTGGCCTTGGCGCGCAGCACGAACATGGACAGTCGCTTGACCAGGGTTTCGGCGATGTCCTTCGCCACGAGGGCATGGAAGGCGGGCGGTTCGGATTGCGGCGCGCGCCAGATGATCAGGCTGGCCAGCAACCGTCCCTTGGCGGTGCAATAGCCGGCCACGCGGGCCAGGCCGGGAGGCAGTTGGGCGATGTCGTGCGTAAACTGGCCATGCAGGAAGCTGGCGGCGTCGGCGCCGGAAATTTCAATGACGGCCAGTTGGTTCAGGGGGGTGGCAGTGGTTTCGAGGGATTCGGTCATGGACGGTGCGGCGGATTTTCAAGACACAAGAATGGGTAGCGTTTATGATACGGTCTTTCCGGAAACATTGCCGTCAAGGCATTGCCGCCGTCGAGGTCTGAACATGGCCCCGATGGGCATCGCGGGCCCGGGGCGCCCCGATCCCGGGCCGGTATCCGAACCCCGCCGTTCAAGCCTGGTTACGTATTTCCGGCCCTCGCGCCGACGAGGCCGTCCGCCTCGGCTACACTTGAAACAATGAACAGATTCAAACGCTTCGTCCTGTGGGTGCTGCTCCTGGTTTTCATCGCGATGGCCGGGGTTTCCGCGGCTTTCTGGTACTGGGCCAGCAATCCGGTGGCGCTTAGTGCGGAGCGTGTCGATTACCAGGTGGAGATGGGCAGCCGGCCCCGCAGCGTCGCGCGAGCCATGCGCAACGCCGGCATCGGCATGAACGTCGACGCCTTCGTCCTGCTGGCCAGGCTGACGGGCCGGGATACCCAGATCAAGGCGGGGGCGTACGAAGCCGTCAGGGGCGATACGCCGTCCGTCTTGCTGCAGCGCATGGCCAATGGCGACATGACCCAGACCAGCCTGGTTCTGATCGAAGGCTGGTCGTACCGGCGCATACGCCAGGCGCTGCGCGAAAACCCCAATATCAAGCAAACGCTGGGCGACGTTACCGATGCGCAATTGCTGACGCGCCTGGGTTCGGCGTACGGCAGTCCCGAAGGCCTTTTCTACCCGGACACCTACGTCTTCGTGCCGGGCACGACCGACTACGACATTTTGCGCCGCGCCTACCTGGCCGAGGAAAAGCTGTTGGCCTCCCTGTGGGAGCGCCGCGCTCCCAACCTGCCCGTCCAGACCCCCTACGAGGCTCTCATACTGGCTTCCATCATCGAGAAGGAAACCGGCGACGGCGCGGATCGCGCGCGAGTCGCGGGGGTGTTCGTAAACCGGCTGCGCCTGGGCATGCCCCTGCAAACCGACCCCACCGTCATCTACGGCATGGGCGACGCTTATCAGGGGCGCATCCGTAAAAAGGACTTGACCACCGATACGCCCTGGAACACCTACACGCGCAGCGGCCTGCCCCCCACGCCCATTGCGTCCAGCGGCAAGGCTTCCTTGTATGCGGCCCTGCATCCAGAACAGCATAAATACCTGTATTTCGTTTCGCGGGGCGATGGCACCAGCGAGTTCTCCGAAAGCCTGGACTCGCACAACCGGGCGGTATCCAAATACATACTTGGGCAGAGGAAGTAATGCAAGGCAAACGCGGTTGTTTCATTACCCTGGAGGGCCTGGACGGCGCGGGCAAAAGCACGCACGTGCAATGGCTGGTGGAGCATATCCAAGGCCAGGGCATTCCCGTGGTGTGCACGCGCGAACCGGGCGGCACGGCGTTGGGCGAGCAATTGCGTCAAATGGTGCTGAGCCAGCCCATGCATCTGAAAACGGAAACCCTGCTCATGTTCGCGGCGCGATGCGAGCACATACAAACCGTCATCCAGCCGGCGCTGCAGGCCGGCAAATGGGTGGTGTGCGATCGATTCACCGATGCCAGCTATGCCTACCAGGGCGGCGGGCGCGAACTGGGCGGCCAGGCCGTCGCCGCTCTGGAGCAGTGGGTGCATCCCGATCTGCAGCCGGATCGCACCTGGCTGTTCGACGTGCCCCTGAGCGTGGCGCGCGAGCGCCTGGCCCGCAGCCGCGACCTGGATCGCTTTGAAAAAGAGGGCGACGCGTTTTTCGAGCGCACGCGCCAGGCCTATCACGAGCGCGCGCGGCAATGCCCGGGCAGGCTGCGCATTGTCGATTCCACCCAGCCTATGGAAACCGTGCGCGCCGAGTTGCGCGGCCAGGCTCAAGGCCTGATCGATGCCTGGCGCGCCGCTGGCAGCGGGGCAGCCGGCGCATGAGCAGCATACCGCGCTTTTTTCCATGGCAGGATGGCCTGGCCAAAGCCTGGCTGGGCCAGCGCGAGCGCTTCGCCCATGCCTGGCTGATCCACGGCATGGCCGGCATCGGCAAGCGCCAGTTCGCGTTGGCCGCGGCGGCCAGCCTGCTGTGCGAGGCGCCCGAAAACGGCCTGGCTTGCGGACATTGCGCGGCCTGCCTGTGGGTGGCCAGCGGCAACCATCCCGATTTGCGCCGCATACGGCCCGATGCCGTCGCGCAGGAAGAGGGGGGCGATCAGCCCGACGAGTCCGCCGCCGAATCCGCGGCCTCGAAAAAAGCGGCGTCCAAGGATATTCGCGTCGAGCAGTTGCGAGGGTTGTCGAACTGGTTCAACACCGCCACGCATCGCGGCGGCTGGCGGGTGGCCGTGCTGTATCCCGCCGAGGCGCTCAATGCGATTTCCGCCAATGCCTTGCTCAAGGTATTGGAAGAGCCGCCCGAGCACACTGTATTCTTGCTGGTGGTGGATGCCCCCGACCGGATCCTGCCGACGCTGGTTTCCCGTTGCCGCAGGCTTCCTTTGCCCGTGCCTTCCCTGGCCGAAAGCACCGGCTGGCTGGCGGGCCAGGGGCTGGGCGATGCCACGCAGTGGCTGGCGGCGGCGGGCGGAGCGCCGCTGCGGGCGTTGTCCATGTGGGAAGCGGGCGAGCGCGCCTGCCCGGCCTGGCTCGAGCAGTTCGTGCTGGCGGCGGCCCAGGGTGGCGCGCCCGATATCGGCGCCTTGGCCGACAGCCTCGAAAAAGACCCGCCTGCAAGCTGGATCAACGCCCTCCAGCGCCTGTTTCTTGATTTGTCTTTGGCGGCGTCGTCGGCGCCCGTCCGGTATTTTCCGGCATTGAACGATCCGATGGGAAGGATCGCCAAAGCGGCTTCACCGGCCAGCCTGGCCGAAGCGGGCAAGTGGCTGACGCAGCAGCGCGCCGTGGCGGATCACCCATTAAATACTAAACTATTCGTTTACAGCGTTTTGTCGCACGCGGCGCAAGCCTGCCGGCCTCAGCGGCAGGGCTAGAGCCTGTTAACCCATCACCAATTTCGCGATCTTTTCCATTTCGAGTTCCGCCATGTATGTAGATTCCCATTGCCATCTGGATTTTCCCGAGCTTGCCCAGAATTTGCCCGATATCCTGGCCCGCATGGAACAAAACCAGGTCAGCCACGCTCTGGTGGTCAGTGTGAATTTGCCGCAATGGCCCGGCCTGATGGAGCTGGTGGCGCCCCATCCGCATCTGTATGCGTCGGTGGGCGTACATCCCGACTATGAAGACGTCCAGGAGCCCACGGTCGACGAACTGGTCGATATGGCCAGGGCGCCCAAGGTGGTCGCCATCGGCGAGACGGGGCTGGATTACTTTCGGCTTTCCGAGCCGCTGGAGTGGCAGCGCGAGCGCTTTCGCACGCATATCCGCGCCAGCCGCAAAAGCGGCCTGCCGCTCATCATCCATACCCGTTCCGCCAGCGAAGACACTTTGCGCATCATGCGCGAAGAGGGCGCGGACGAGATCGGCGGCGTCATGCACTGCTTCACCGAGTCATGGGAAGTGGCCAGGGCGGCCATGGACATGAACTTTTATATTTCGCTGTCGGGTATCGTCACGTTCAAGAAAGCTACCGACCTGCAGGATCTGGCCACCCAGCTGCCGATGGATAGGCTGCTTATCGAGACGGATTCTCCCTATCTGGCGCCTGTGCCGTATCGGGGCAAAGTGAACGATCCGTCCAAGGTGATCCATGTGGCCGAGAAGATCGCGGATTTGCGCGGTATTGCGGTAGCCGACGTAGCGCGCCACTCTACGGATAATTTCTTTAAGCTTTTCAGTAAGATAGAAAGATAACCTAATTTTATTTGTGTTTATTTTTATAAAAACTGTTTAATTTCAATTGGTTGTTTTCAATACTTAATCTTTATTAGTTAAAGTAAATTATATATTTAATCTGATAAAATTGTTTTTTATCAATAGTTTGTAATGTATATTTAATGTTAATTATTTTTTATGGCCGAATGCTGGAAATCTCCCGGCATTCCACTTACATTCATAAGCGATCGGCGTGAACAGGATGATGACCAAGATGACCAGGCCCCTGGAAACCAAAACACTGGCGTGGCTGTGGGCCGCCGGCCTGGCGCTGCTGATCGCCTGCATGGCGGCCAGGGCCGCCGCGCCGGCGGACTGGTGGCTCGATATCGCCAACGACCGTGTGGAGGACGTCAGGGACGCCCTGGCGCAGGGCGAGAATCCCAATGCACTGAACCCCGACGGGCAGCCCGCCCTGATGCTGGCGATCCGCGAGGGCTCCTGGCGGGTGTACGACCTGCTGCTCGCCCATAGGCGCATCGATGTCAACATCGAGAACCGCAATCACGAAACCCCGCTCATGTATATGGCCATCGTTGGGGACGTCAAGCGGGCCCAGGCCTTGATCAAGCGCGGCGCGCATGTCAACCGGCTGGGCTGGACGCCACTGCACTATGCGGCGTCCAAGGGCAATCTGAAAATGGTCGAGCTCCTGCTGGCCAACAAGGCCATCGTCAACGCGCCTTCGCCCGACGGCACGACTCCCCTCATGATGGGGGCGTTTTCGGGCAACGAAGAGGTAGTGCGAACCTTGCTTTACTCCGGAGCCGATTCGACCACGCTGAATCTCAAAAAACAAAGCGCGGCCGACTGGGCGCGTCTGCGCGATCACGACAGCCTGGCGACCAAGCTGGATCAGCTGAGCCAGAAAGTACTGGCCGAGCGCCGGGCCCAGCGGGCCCGGGATCGTGCCGCGGCCGGCGGCGCCGGGCAGGCGGGCAATGGCGAAGGGCAGGCCGGCGGCGCGGCGCAGCAGGAAGGAAATTCCGTTTCGGGGGCGGCGGCCGGCTACGGCGGCTCGAGTCCGGCCGCGGGCGCCGGTCAGGGCGAGACGTCCGGCTTCGATCCGGGTGCGGTCAAGGCCGTCGATATCCGTCCGCCCGCAACAGCGCCATCGGCGCAGCCGCCGTCGGGGCTGTCCACGCCGAAAAAGCCCTCCGAGGATCAAGGCAATTCCACATCGCGCTATTTCGATCTGAACCGGTTCGACAAGGATCCCGCGTATTGACGCGCCTGGTTTTCAATTGCGGGCGTTGCGGTATTCCCGGGGGGTACAGCCGTAGGCGGCCTTGAAGCTGCGGCTGAAGTGCGAAAAGTCATTGAAGCCGTGCATCAGCGCGATGTCTCCGATACTGTGCTGCGCGAATTCGGGCGACTCGCAGGCGGCTTTGCAGTGTTCCAGGCGTTGCTGCCACAGGTAGCGGGATGGCGGCTCGAGGCCGCAGTCCTTGAAAACCTGCTGCAGCCGGCGGGTGGAAACCGAGAGCTGGCTGGCCACCAGATCGATGGTGAGTTCGGGGTTTGCCAACTGGCTTTCAATATAGCGCCGGGCGCGATAAAGCAGGCGATACCGCGCGATCTGCGCGGGCTGCTCGCCGGCCGGGTCGGCGTCGGACAATGCCGACGCGATGAGCTCCAGCGCCCCGGTCTTGAGGGCGCCCGCCACGGCGCCGCCGGAACCGATGGCGCCGTCGCGATGCAATTGCGCCGACAGGCCCTGCATGAATTGCGCAACCAGCCGCACGGTGCCGCGTGCGCCCGAGAGCCGTTGGGCGTTGCGGCGCTCGGCATCGCTCAGCACATTGAGCAAGGCCTCGCGAGGCATATGCACGATAAGCTGCCTGGATGGGGTGGGAAACGTAACGTGGTAGGGCCGTATGGAGTCGAGCAGGGCCGCGTCGCCAGGGAACAGGCGTGCCTCGCGGCCGCATTGCTCGACAACGCAAAGGCCTTCCTGTTGAATGCAAAGCATGAAATTGCTATGGGTGCTGCGCCGCACAAGGGCGTCGTTCTTGCTGATCTGCACCGGGCTGGCGCTGCTTTCGCAAAAATGAACGTCGTCGAGTCCCGAATCGGCCAGGCGCGCATGAAAAGGCGCGTTTGAAAGCGCCCGGCATTCGATATCCGCAAACGTGGTGCAGACCATGTCGCGCCAGTACGCCAGGCGCCGATCGGCGGCGACGGAGTCGGTCGAAAAATCGGTATTCATTGCAAACCTCCGGCGGCTGAAAAGCCGAAGCCGTTTAGGGCCTGTTACCCCTTATCAAGGAGCGGCCGACGGAATCGCCAATATGTCGGCAGCGATGGCGTGTTGCGGCCAATCCTTACGTTACCACCGAATGAGGCCCGGCTCCAGCCCCAGAGGGGGGGGCGGACACCTAGGCCGCGTGCTCGCGCATGGAGCACATTGCATTGCGCCTGCAGGCGAGAAGCGTGTGCAGGCAGGCCGCACAATGGAGTGCATAACCATAAATAGACAATGCCCATTATTCTGGAGGAAACCATGAGTGCGAACGACATCAAAGCCGTAGTCAAGGACATCAGCCCCTTGTACATCGACGGGGTCTGGCGGTCTGGATCGGAACAGCAGGTCAGCGAGGATTTCAATCCGCTGACCGGCGACATATACGCCTATGTGGCTCAAGCGTCGGCCCAGGACGTCGACGATGCGATTGCCGCCGCCTACAAGGCGCGCGAGCCATGGAAGAACATGGTGGCCGCGCAGCGCGAAGCCATACTCATCAAGGCGGCCGACATCATCGCCGCCCGCACCGACGAGTTGCGCGAGGTCATCATCGAGGAGTCGGGGTCGGTGTTCGGCAAGGCCATGTTCGAAATCGGCTATTGCATCGAGCTGCTGCGCGTGGCGGCCGGGCTGGTGCGGCAGGTTACCGGCGAAACCCTGCCTCTTACCGCTCCCGGCCAGCTCGGCATGACCATTCGCCAGCCTCTGGGCGTGATCGCCGGGATAGCGCCGTTCAATGCGCCGTTCCTGCTGGCCATGAAGAAGGTGGCTTTCGCCCTGGCGGCGGGCAATACCTTCGTGCTCAAGCCGTCCGAATATACCTCGGTCATCGGCTTGAAGATTGCGTCCATTTTCGAAGAAGCGGGCTTGCCCGCGGGGGTTCTCAATGTCATTCCCGGACCCTCGGAAATGGTGGGCGAAATATTGATGAACGATCCGCGCGTCAAGATGGTGACGTTTACCGGTTCGACGCGGGTCGGGCGGCTGCTGGCGGC
>JBEBXF010000091.1:0-9971 GCA_040391725.1 Eoetvoesiella caeni
GATGGACTGCACGACGGCCGATGTGGTGTGTTCTCCGACGGATTGCGCGCTGCCCGAGACCTTGAAGCCTTCCATGCATCCGATGATGGCGATGACGTAGGCGAAAATCGGAGCCTTGACCATGCCAAGCACGAAATGCCGCACTTCGATGCCTTCCTTGAAAATGGTAAAGAACATGGTGGGCGAGATGTTCAGCGACACGGCGCAAACCAGGGCGCCTCCCAGAATGCCCGAGATCATGCCGATGAAGGTCAGCAGGGGCATCGATACCAGCAAGGCCAGGATGCGGGGCAGTACCAGCACGTCGATGGGGCTCAGGCCCAGCATGCGGATGGCGTCGATTTCCTCGTTGGCCTTCATGGATCCTAATTGAGCGGTGAATGCGCTGGCGGTTCGCCCCGCCATGAGGATGGCCGTAAGCAGCACGGCAAACTCACGCAGAAAGGAAAAGGCGACCAGATTGACGGTGTAGATGGTGGCGCCGAAATCGGCGAGCACAGTCGCGCCCAGAAAGGCGATGACGGCCCCCACCATGAAGGTCAGCAGCGCCACGATGGGAATGGCGTTCAGCCCGGTCTCTTCGATTTGCGCCACCATCGAGGTGACGCGCCAGCGCCCCGGATGCACCGTGTTGCGGAGCAGGGCCTCGAGGGTCAGTCCCATGAACCCGAGCAGGGCGGCGATTTGCTGCCAGACGTGCTCCATGCTCAGCCCTATGTGGGCCAGCAGGTCGGAAATCATGGAGGTCTTGGCGGGTTGCGTGCTTGTGTCGGCAAGGGCCTTGGCGGCGGCCACCGTTTGCAGCAAGGCGCTGCGCTCGGCGGAAAGCGGCGATTGCGGGCCTGTCACGGCCTGGGCAAGCTCCAGGCCCAGCAGATCCACCAGGCGCGAGGCGCCGGCCGTGTCCAGGGCGGCAAGGGCCGAGCCGTCGATATGGCTGGCCGCCAGCGTGGCATTGCCCTTGCCCTGCGCCTGGAAGCGCGCGATGTCCCGCCCGATCGCCACGTAGTGTTTCAGCGTCCAGTCGCCACGCAAAACCAGCGTTTGCGGCTGGCCGGCGGTATTCCAGGAAAAGTAGGCGGAGTCGGCCTGGGTCATGCCGCGCCGTGACGATAAGCATGCATATGCTTCGCGCCCTGCAGGTCAATGATTTGCGTGTTCATGCAACTTCCCTTTTTTGTCGTGGGCAGGCTTCGATGCAGCGATTGGGGTGGGTATTGTAGACCAGTGTGTCGCCATTGCGAAGGGCGGGAATCAAACGGTTCGGGCGGCCCAAGGAGCCGTGCGGCCTCCAAAAGCATTCTGTGGGGGGTTATCGGGGCAGGGCCATCTTCCGGGCGATTCGGGATGCGGTTTTAGTAAGCGCCGCCAAGTGTTTGTCGGCCATTTCCTCGACGCTGAACAGGCTTTCTATCCATACGATGTTGAGGCAGCCGTATATGCCGCCGCCGTGTTTCAGAATGGGCACCGCCAGGGCGGTCAGCTTGTCGTTGTGCGTGGATCGGGGTTCGTCGTAGTTGCCGCCGAATGTTGGCTCGCGCCGGCCGTACCCGGCTTGCCGGGTCTGGGCGAATACGGCATTCAGTTTTGCGGCGTCGCGCGCCAGCGCATCGCCCGGGCGGCGGCTTTTGCGCAGCCCGGCCAGTATTTGCTCGCGCTCGTCGTCGGGGCAAAAGGCCAGGTAGGCGCGCCCCACGGCCGAGCGCAGCATGCTGACTTCGAAGCCCACCTTGTCTTTGTGCACCGACATATAAAACGTGTTGCGGTTGGTTTCGCACAAAGTCATGGCATTGCCGCGCCGCACGGCGAGGTCCGACGGCCATTGAATTTTTGCCTGCAAGGTTTCGAGTTCGTCGCCCGCGTATTCCGCCAGGCGACCGATCAGGCCGGCGCTGCTTTTCGGACGGCGTGCCGTGTGGCTGGCAAAGAATGCGCCGTCCAGCAGCCTGCGCCAGATCAGGCCGTGCTGTTCCAGGGTGAGCAGCAGGCGCAGCAGGGTCGCCTTGGGTATGGCGGTTTTGGCGTGCAGGGCCTGCAGATTGATGCCGTTGCCGGCTTCGGTAATGGCATCCAGGACAATCAGCCCTTTTTGAAGCGCGGCGATGGTTTTGACTTTGGGTTGCCACATGGCGTTTCCCGGTGGATAGGCAGACTGAATTTAGCAGGTTCAGACGGGTTCCGAAAGATTCACTGAGTGAAACTCATGCAGATAAGCCTTGAGGGATGAGCATGGGTTGGCTAACCTAGGTCGTAGATCGGGACTGACCCCGGCAAGATCAGGAGACGTCATGGACGATGAAAACATCGACACTGTGCGCAATGTCTTGTTCATCATGGTGGAACAATTGCGCTGGGATTATCTTTCTTGCTATGGCCACCCCACATTGAGTACACCCAACATCGACTGGCTGGCGCGACACGGAGTGCGTTTCGAGAACGCCTACGTGCAAGATCCTCTGTGCGGCCCTTCGCGAGCGTCCTGCTGTACGGGCCGCTACGCCGCCAGCCATGGCGTCGTCCGGGATTCCGTTGCGCCCTCGATCGTGCAGAAGAGGCTGGGCGATTATCTGCGGCCGCATGAGATCCGCAGCTCCGTCATCGGAAAAACCAATATCTTGCCTGACGGAAGGGCTCAGCGCCGGCCGGAAATATATCCGTTCAGCCCTGAAGGGCTGCTGGGTGCGCAATTCGGTTTGGAGCCGATCCGTGTTTCAGGCGCTCAGGCCGAAGCGGATCAAAAAAGGCCGCAGCCTGCCTACTTGAAATATTCAAGCGTTTTGTTCCTGGAGTAACCATGCAAGTTATTGAAGTGCCCGTATTTATCGTGGGTGCGGGCCCCACTGGTTTGGCCGCCACTTGCCTGCTGGCAACGTACGGTATTGAAACCCTTACGATCACCCGCTATCCCGGCACGGCCAATTCACCGCGCGCGCATATCACCAACCAGCGCACCATGGAAGTTTTCCGTGATCTCGGCATTGAAGATCGTGTGCTCGAGATAGCGACGCCCAATGCGCTGATGAGCAACAACATATGGGCAACGAGCTTTGCCGGAACCGAGATCGCGCGCCTGTAAACGTGGGGGTCTTCCCCGGAGAGGCTGGCCGATTACACGCGCTCCAGTCCCAGCAGCATGTGCAATGCGCCCCAGCATGTGCTCGAGCCCGTCATCCTCGATGCCGCGCGGGAACGCGGGGCCAGGTTTCTGTTCAGCACCGAACTGGTTTCAATATCGCAGGACGAAAACGGCGTTACGGCCCTGTGCAAAGACCGCAATACCGGCGAAGAAATAAAAATCGTGTCGCAGTATGTCATCGGCGGCGATGGCGACAACAGTGTCGTGGCCAAGCAAATCGGCTTCGAAATGGAAGGCCAGATGAACCTGGGCGCCGCCGTCAACTGCTGGCTCGAGGTCGATCTGGAAAAATACACGGCCCATCGGGAGGGGGTTTTGTACTGGATGACGCAGCCGGGCAACGATTACTGGGTCGGCAGCGGCACCTATATCTGCGTCCGTCCATGGAACGAATGGGTGCTGCTGTTCATGTACGACCCGTCGGCGGGCGAGCCCGACCTTTCCGAAGAGGCCGTCATGGCCCGCGCCCGCGCCACCATCGGCGATGCCGATTTGCCCATCAAGGTAAAGGCCGTATCCAAGTGGTCCATTAACCACGTGAGGGCCAAGTACATGCGCAAAGGCCGCGTGATGATAGCCGGCAATGCGGCGCACCGGCATCCTCCCGCCAATGGCCTGGGCACCAACACATGCATACAGGACGCCTTCAACCTTGCCTGGAAGCTGGCCATGGTGTTGAAGGGCAAGGCGGGCGACGGCTTGCTGGATACCTATTCGGCGGAGCGACTTCCTGTTGCGCGCCAGGTGGTTGATCGCGCCATGAAATCCGTCGCCGACATGATGCCCATCTCGAATGCCTTGGGTTTCGAGCCTGGGCAGAATGAGGCCGAGGGCTGGGCCAACGTGGATGAGCTCTTCAGCGATACGAGTCGCGGGCGCGAACGCCGCAAGGCTTTGCGTTCCGCCGTCGAGCTGCAAAATTACCAGTTCAACTGCCATGGCGTCGAGATGGGCCAGACGTACGCGTCCAGCGCGGTGATTCCCGACGGCACAACGCAGCACGCCCCAACGCGCGATCCCGAACTGTATTACGAGCACTCCACTTTTCCCGGACGAACCGTACCGCACGCTTGGCTGCAGCGGAATCAGGCGCGGGTGTCCACGCACGACCTGGTGGGGAAGGGCCGGTTTTCCATACTTACCGGTGTTGGTGGAGATGCCTGGCGCGCAGCGGGCAAGGCCGTGGCGGACGAGCTCGGCATTGATATCGACGTCTATTCCATCGGCGGCCCCAATAGCGATGCGCATGACGTATATGGCACATGGGCTGGCGTTTGCGAGATTGAAGACGACGGCTGCCTGCTTGTGCGACCCGACCGCCATATCGCCTGGCGCCAGAAGAACGCGGTTTCCGATTGCGAAAGCCGTTTGATGGAAGCCATGCGTACCGTGCTGTCGCTGGCTTAGGCATCCGCAAAACAAGACAGGTATTTCACGGCAATGTCGCTGGCCGGCAACGCCTTTGACTTTCAGGTAAACGAAAATGCAAGAATCTCGCTCTAAAATCCGCAATGTACTGTTCATCATGGCCGATCAACTGCGTTGGGACTACCTTTCGTGCAATGGACATCCGCATCTGGAAACTCCCAACATCGACGCGTTGGCGGCCAGGGGCGTCAACTTCAGCAAGGCGTTCGTGCAAGGGCCTGTCTGCGGTGCATCGCGCATGTCCACCTATACCGGCCGGTATGTCAGCAGCCACGGCTCCTTCTGGAATTTCGTGCCCTTGTCGATAGGCGTGAAGACGCTGGGCGATCATGTGCGTCCGCACGGCGTGCGTTGCGCCGTCGTGGGCAAGACCCATGTCGAGGCCGATGTCGAGGGGGCCGCCAGGGTCGGCCTCGATACTACCGCGGGCCCCGGCTTGCTGGCGATGGAGGGCGGATTCGAGCCCTTCGCCCGAGACGACGGCACCTGGCCGCCCGGTTTCAAGGTGCAGAACAATCAGTATTGCGATTGGCTGCGCAGCCTTGGCTACGAAAGCGACAATCCTTGGCACGACTACGCCAATTCGGCGCGCGGCGCCAACGGTGAAATACTGAGCGGCTGGCATCTGCGCTGGGCCGAGCATCCGGCGGCCATCCGTGAAGAGCACAGCGAAACGCCCTATACGACCGACCGCGCCATCGACTTCATGCGCGAGGCCGGCGACCAGCCGTGGGTGCTGCATCTTTCCTACATCAAGCCGCATTGGCCCTATGTGGCGCCGGCGCCCTACAACAGCATGTACGACAAGAGCCATGTCGTTCCGCCCGTGCGTTCGGCGGCCGAGCTCGAGGATCAGCATCCGGTTCTGCGGGGGTTCCGCAGCTACCTGCCCAGCCAGAGTTTCTCGCGCGACGAGGTGCGCGAGAAAGTGGTGCCCGTCTACATGGGCTTGATCAAGCAGCTCGACGATCAACTGGGAAAGCTGTTTGCCTATTTGCGCGAAAGCGGGCTGGATCAGGACACGCTCATCGTTTTCACCAGCGACCACGGCGATTATCTGGGCGATCACTGGCTGGGCGAAAAAGAACTGTTCCACGATACCGCCGTGCACGTTCCGATGCTGGTGGTCGACCCGCGCGAGCAGGCCGATTCGACGCGCGGCACGGTGGTGGACGCCTTGGTGGAAGCGATCGATCTTGCACCGACCTTTCTGGACGCCCTGGGCCTGCCCGCGGCGCCTCAATGGCTGGAGGGCCGGTCGCTCGTGCCGTGGCTGCACGGCAACCCCCCGGGGCAATGGCGGCAGTACGTCGTGTCGGAGAACAGCTACGCCTTCCGCGACGATGTGCGCCTGCCTTTGAACCGGCCTGTGGACGGCTGCCAGATGGCGATGCTACGCACTGAAAGCTGGAAATACGTCCATTACGAAGGACTGCCCCCGCAACTGTTCGACCTGCGGCAAGACCCGCAGGAGCTTGAAGACCTGGGAAGGTCGGACGGCCATTCCGCCGTGAGGGAGCAACTGCAGGGCTTGCTTTTCGACTGGCTGCGCAACCGCAAGCGCCTGACCACCATGGCCCCGCAGGACATCGAGGCCTGGAATGCCCGCGAGCTGGAGGTGGGCATCAATATCGGCCTCTGGTGAACAGCGGGCATTCCGATATTTCCATTACATAAAACAGGAGACAACCATGATTCACACTTTCAAGATGTCGCTGGGCATGCTCGGCGTTTCCATCGCGGCTTTCCTGGGCGTGACGCCCGCGCAGGCCACCACCACGCTGCTCGTCAACACATTCCTGCCGGCCCCTCATATCATGAACGCCAAGGTTCTCGTGCCATGGGCCAAGGCCGTGGACGAGGCGACGGAAGGGCGCGTCAAAATACAGATTCCGCCAGCAAGCGTGGCGGCGCCGGAGCAGCTTTGGAATGCCGTGCGCAACGATGTCGTGGATGGGGCGTATTTGTTCAACGGCATCGTCTCCAGCCAGCTCAAGCTCATGCAGATGCCGCAACTGCCGTTTCTTGGAACCTCGGCGAAGGCCAACTCGGTGGCGTTGTGGCGCACCTACGATAAGTATTTCAAGGCGGCCAAAGAGTACCGGAACGTGCATCTGCTGGCGCTGGTCGTCTTCCCCACGGGAATCATGTACAGCATGAAGGATCCCATCGACTCCGAGAAGGATCTCCAGGGCAGGAAAGTCTGGGCCACGCCGGGGGTGCCGGCCAAAATGATGTCCATGGCGAATGCCGGCGTCATCTCGACGCCGGCGGCCAAGATGAGCGAGGTCGTGGCCGGGGGCCTGGTCAGCGCTTTCGTGGGGATTCCCGACATGGATGCGCAAGGCTTCAAGGTCATGCGCTACGCCAAGAGTGCGACCACCGTGCCCGGCGGGCTTTCCGCGCCGTCCTTCTCGCTGATCGTGAATCGCAAGAAATGGGAGTCTCTGTCGCAGCAGGATCGCGACATCATTACCAAGCTGTCGGGCGAAGCATTCGCAGAAAGGATGTCGGCGTTTGACGATGCCGAGAAAGCGGCTCATGCCGAGGCCGTCAAGGACGGCGTCGTCTACCATGCCGCTTCGCCCCAGTTCGTCGCAGAGCTGCGCAAGAGCGCGGACGTGCTCACGAAAGACTGGCTGGCCACCGCGAAGCGCATGAACGTGAACGGCGAAGAAGCGCTGGCCTACTACCGCAGCCAGTCCGGAGTGGGCCAATGAGCGGCGGCGCCCGGCTGCATGCCGGAACGGCCGTCGTTGAAACAGGCCTGCTTGGCGCCTGCGTGGCCGT
Source organism: Eoetvoesiella caeni (assembly GCA_040391725.1). Taxonomy (GTDB): domain Bacteria; phylum Pseudomonadota; class Gammaproteobacteria; order Burkholderiales; family Burkholderiaceae_B; genus Eoetvoesia; species Eoetvoesia caeni_A. Next base: position 7,355 of record JBEBXF010000091.1, read on the forward strand.
GCTGCGGGCAATGTGCGCAATCGCCCTGATATTCATCATGGGGGTGACCGTGATCGATGTGTTCATGAGCCATTTCTTCGCCTCGCCGATTACCGGCAGCGCCGAGATGGTCATGTTCGCGATGGCGATTCTCATCTTCTCGGCATTCCCGCTGGTGACCCTGCGCGAGCAGCATATTTCGGTCGGCATCCTGCACGGCCGCCTGCATGGCTTCTGGCTGTGGCTGCAGCGCCTGGTCATCCTGGGCGTCAGCCTGCTGGCGTGTTCCGCCATGGCCTGGCAGTTGCTGCACGATGGATTCCAGCTCAGCGACGAGCAGCAGACGACCATGGTGCTGCAGCTTCCCTTGGGCCCTCTGGATTATTTCATGGGCGTGCTCAGCGGGGTCAGCGCCCTGGCCCTGGTGTTGCTGCTGCTGCGCCATTTTGCCGCTGCGGCCACGAGGACGGCATCATGAGCATGGCACTGATAGGTTTTGCGCTCGTACTGCTGCTGGCATTCTATGGGGTGCCGCTGGGGTTTTCGATGCTTACCCTGGGGGTTGCCTTGTTCGGCCTGATGCGGGGCTGGGATCCGGCGTTGTCGATGATGGGCCAGACCATTGCCGACCTTGCCGCCAACGACGGCTTGTCGGTGCTGCCGATGTTCATCCTGATGGGAACCTTCATCTACAGGGCGGACATGGCAGAGGAGCTGTACGAGGCGGCCAATTCGCTGCTCGGCCATTTCAAGGGTGGGCTGGCCTATGCCACCGTTCTGGCCAGCGCGGGCTTCGCGGCGATTTCGGGCAGTTCCATCGCCACGGCGGCCACCATGACCAGGGTGGCCATGCCGCCGATGCGCGCCCGCGCGTATTCCGACACCATGGCCAGCGGCTGCGTCAGCTCGGCCGGCACGCTTGGGGCGCTGCTGCCTCCCAGCGTGCCCTTGCTGGTGTACGGCATCATCACGCAGCAGGACATCGGCAGGCTGTTCATTGCCGGGATCATTCCCGGGGCTTTGCTGGGCTTGATGTTCATGAGCGCGATCTGGTGGACGGTGCATCGCCATCCCGAACGGGGCCCGGCCGGCGAACGCGCAAGCTGGGCGCAGCGGCTGCGCGCGCTTTCCAAGGTGTGGGGCGTTCTCGTCCTGTTCCTGCTGGTCGTGGGAGGGCTGTACGGCGGCTTGTTCACCGCCACCCAGGCGGGCAGCATCGGCGCGTTCGGCTCGCTGCTGTTCGCGCTGGCGCGGCGCAAGCTGACGCTGCGGATTGCGTTCGATGCCTTGTGCGAAGCCGCCAAGACCACCGGCATGATCTTCACCATCATTTTCGGCGGCAAGGTCTTCGCCAACATGGTCTCGGTCTCGGGACTGACGGGCCAGCTCGTGGAGAGCATCCAGGCCATGCACCTGCCCGCGGTCGGGGTGGTCCTGGTCATCGTCCTCATCTACATTGTGCTGGGTTCGCTGATGGAAGGGCTGTCGATGATGCTGCTGACGGTCCCCGTATTCATGGTGGTGGTGCAGCCCTTGGGCATCAACATGATCTGGTTCGGTGTGTTCGTGGTCATGATGATGGAAATCGGGCTGATTCACCCGCCCGTGGGCATGAATATGTTCATGGTCAAGACCGTCATGCCCGACCTGTCGCTCAGGACCATCTTCATCGGGACGCTGCCGTTCCTGATTGCCAATATCATCACGCTTGCCTTGCTGATCGCGGTGCCTTCGTCCACCATGTGGCTGGAGCAGCTCCTTTCGTAATTGGCATAGGGGTTTTCCGCCGTCTTTTCAAGACACGAAGACGGCGGATTGCGGCTTCTTGTCGGCATTGAAAGAAAATGTATAGTTTCTCAAAAAATACATTCTGTACTAGAATTGCAGGGTCTAAAGAGCCTACCCACGTCGAAAATGAACAAGCAAGGCAGTTTGACCCAATTGGCGTACGAACGATTGCGGGCCGATGTGCTGTCCTGCAGGTTCAAGCCGGGCGAGCAGCTTAAAACCAAGGATTTGTGCGAGGGCCTGGGCGTCAGCCTGGGCGCTGTGCGCGAGGCCCTGTCGCGCCTTACCGCCGAGGGCCTGGCGGTGGCGGAGCCTCAGCGGGGCTTTCGTGTGGCGCCGGTATCGGTCGACGAGCTTCGCGACCTGACCTCCACCAGAATCCATATCGAAAGCATCTGCCTCGAACGCGCCATCACGCGCGGCGATCTCGGCTGGGAAGCCGACCTGCTGGCGGCCTATCATACGCTTTCCCGGACTCCCGAGCGTATTCACGCGGACGGCACCGTGCGCCTGAACGACGGCTGGGCCAGTGTGCATACCCAGTTCCACCAGAAGCTCATTGCGGCCTGCGACAGTCCGTGGCTGCTGCGCATCCGGCTGCAGCTTTTTCAGCAGACCGAGCGCTACCGGCAGCTTTCGGTGCCTTTCCAGACTATCGACCGCGATACCAATCAGGAGCATTGCGACTTGATGAATGCGGCGGTGGCGCGCAATGTTCCGCTTGCCACGCAGTTGCTGGCCCAGCACATGGAAATCACCATGAACATCGTGATCGCCGGTCTTGCGGCGATCAGCGCTGGGGCCAGCCCCGGCGGCCAGGAGTCCAAGCGGAGCTCCACGCTGGCCGCCT
>JBEBXF010000092.1:0-9905 GCA_040391725.1 Eoetvoesiella caeni
AATTGATAAAAGTGGTTGTCAGGTTTGCCCGACGTCGAGGCGAGCCTCGATTTCATGTTGCAAGCGCGCGGAAAAATCGGCCAGCGGCATGGTGCCAAGATCGACCCCGCGACTGCGCACCGCCACGGTTCCGGTTTCGCGCTCTTTTTCGCCAACCACCAGAATGTACGGTACTTTTTGCATACTATGCTCTCTGATTTTACGGGTGATTTTTTCCCCGCGCAAATCAGCGCTTACTCTGAAGCCTTGTTTTTTAAGGGTTTGGGCGATTTCGCCGGCATAATCGGCAAAATGTTCTGAAATACAACAGACGACCGCGTGCTGGGGCGACAGCCACGGCGGCATGGCGCCCGCATGGTTTTCAATGAGCATGCCGATAAAGCGCTCGAACGAACCCAGAATGGCCCGGTGCAGCATGACAGGCGTCTGGCGCTGGTCGGCGGCGTCGACGAACTCGGCCCCCAGACGGGCGGGCATGGAAAAATCGACCTGGATGGTGCCGCACTGCCAATGGCGGCCGATGGCGTCCTTCAGGGTGTATTCGATTTTGGGACCGTAGAACGCCCCCTCGCCGGGCGACACCTCGTATTGGCAGCCGGTGCGGTTCAGGCTTTCCATGAGGGCCTGTTCGGCCTTGTCCCAGACCTCGTCGGCGCCGATGCGCTTTTCGGGCCTGGTCGCCACCTTGTACAAAATATGGGTAAAGCCGAAATCGGCATAGACCTTTTGCAGCAAGGCGGTAAAGGCCGAGCACTCGTCCTGCAGTTGATCTTCGGTGCAGAAAATATGGCCATCGTCCTGCGTAAAGCCGCGCACCCGCATCATGCCGTGCAGCGATCCGGACGGTTCGTTGCGATGGCACTGGCCGAATTCCCCGTAGCGTATGGGCAGCTCGCGGTACGAATGCAGGCCGGCGTTGAAGATTTGCACATGGCCCGGGCAGTTCATGGGCTTGAGCCCGTAGACGCGGTTCTCGGACTCGGTGGTGAACATGTTCTCGGCGTAGTTGTCCCAGTGGCCGGTTTTCTTCCATAAGGACAGGTCGAGGATTTGCGGGGCCTTGACCTCTTGGTAGCCGTTGTCGACATACACCGCCCGCATGTACTGCTCGACCTGCTGCCATATAGTCCAGCCCTTGGGATGCCAGAAAATAAGCCCGGGCGCCTCGTCCTGGAAATGAAACAGGTCGAGGTCGCGGCCCAGCTTGCGGTGGTCGCGCTTTTCGGCCTCTTCGAGCATCGTGAGGTAGGCGGCCTGCTCTTCCTTGGTGGCCCAGGCCGTGCCGTAAATACGCTGCAGCATTTTGTTTTTGCTGTCGCCGCGCCAATAGGCGCCGGCCACCTTCATCAGCTTGAAGACCTTGAGCTTGCCGGTGGACGGCACATGGGGGCCGCGGCACAAGTCGACGAACTCGCCCTCGCGATAAAGACTGATGGTCTGGTTAGCGGGGATGGAGGCAATGATTTCCGCTTTGTATTTTTCGCCGATGCTGTTGAAATACTCGACCGCATCGTCCCGCTTCCATTCTTCGCGCGTGACGACTTCGTCCTTCTTGGCCAGCTCGGCCATTTTCTTTTCGATGGCGGCAAGGTCTTCAGGCGTGAACGGGCGCTTGTAGGAAAAATCGTAGTAGAACCCGTTCTCGATGACCGGCCCGATGGTTACCTGCGCGTCGGGAAACAGGGACTTTACCGCGTAGGCCAGCAAGTGCGCCGTGGAATGGCGGATCAGGTCGAGCCCGTCGGGGTCTTTGGCGGTAATGATGGCCAGCGAAGCGTCGCGGTCGATGACGAAGCTGGCATCGACCAGCCGGGGCTCCGCCCCGTCGAAGCCCACCCGGCCCGCCAGCGCCGCGCGCCCCAGCCCTGTGCCGATGGAATACGCCACATCGTTGATGGATACAGGGCCAGGGAAATCGCGCTGCGAGCCATCGGGCAGGGTAACTTGAACCATACATAACCTTACGTAAACAAAAAAACGCGGCATCTGCCGCGTTTTGGAATTTTCTGGTGCTTAAAGCATGAAATGCACGAAACGAACACGCGGGCCAACAACTAGCAGGCTGCCGTCAAAGTTCGTGCAAAAGCCGTTCTCATAGAAACCGGTTTCATGAAAAGCGTAACCAAAATAAAAAGAAGATAAAGTGTATCACCGAGCGCATCCGCAAACAAGTGTAGGCCAAGGGCTAACCCCAAACGACGTGGAGGTTTCCAAATGTTATTCTTCCGTGCTAAGTTTGCGACTCTAAAGGCCCGGCGTTTCAGGTTCGCCCGTTTCCTGGCTCGAACCTGCCCGCGCAGGCGCTGCATAGAGCAAACCCGCCGCTGCGCCACGACAATACGGAACAACCGATGCCCCAGACAAACGAGGGTGAATTTCTCAAGTTCACCAACGTCAGGAAAACCTACGACCAAAAAACATTGGTAGTCAAAGATTTCAATCTGCACATCAGGCAGGGGGAGTTCGTCACGTTACTAGGGCCGTCGGGCTCGGGCAAGACCACGGTATTGATGATGCTGGCCGGGTTCGAGAACGTCACCAGCGGCGCCATCACCGTCAGCGGCCTTCCCATTACCAAAACCGCGCCGCACAAGCGCAACATCGGCATGGTTTTCCAGAACTATGCGCTCTTTCCCCACATGACGGTGGCCGAGAACCTGGCCTACCCCCTCAAGGTGCGCAGCATGCCTGGCGCGCAAATCAAGGATCGCGTCGCGCATTACCTCAAGCTCATCGAACTCGGGCAGTTCGGCGACCGCTACCCCGGCCAGCTCTCGGGCGGCCAGCGCCAGCGCGTGGCCCTGGCCCGCGCGCTTATTTTCGAACCTACGCTGGTGCTCATGGACGAGCCGCTGGGGGCCCTGGACAAAAAGCTGCGCGAGCAGATGCAGCTCGAGATCACCCGGCTGCACAAGCAATTGGGATTCACGGTTATCTACGTGACGCACGACCAGGTCGAGGCCCTCACGATGTCCAGCCGCATCGCCGTGTTCAACGAAGGCGTGGTGCAGCAATACGCCACGCCGGACGAACTGTACGAGCGGCCCGCCAATGCCTTCGTCGCCAACTTCATCGGCGAAAACAACCTTATCCCGGCCCGGGCCCCGGCCATCGAGAACGATACCGTCGAAGCGGTCCTGGAAGGCGGCGCGGTCATCCGCGCACGCAACGGAAACTGCGACGCGGCGGATCGCCAATGCATTGTGTCGATCCGTCCGGAAAAACTCATCATCCAGACCAACGGCCTGAAACTGGACAACCAGGTCGACGCCCGGTTCCTGGCCCGGCATTACGTAGGCGATTTCATCCGTTATTACTTTGCGCTACCCAACGGCAGCCATATCGCCGTCAAGACATTGAACGATAAAAACGCGCCCGACTTCACCGAGGGACAACCCACAGTCCTGGGCTGGGCGGCCAGAGACTGTTTTGCATTCAAGAGCAGCATCAAATCGATACCAGGAGAACAAGCATGAAGAGATTCAGGAATTCATCGTTGGGCCTTGCCCTAGTGCTGGGCCTTACGCTGGGGGGAGTATCGCAGGCCAAGGACGAACTCACCGTCGTTTCGTTCGGCGGAGCTTATGGCGCCACGCAAAAGCTGCATCAAATCGATCCCTATGTCGCAAAGACCGGGAAGAAAATCCTGTTTGAAAACTACACGGGCGGCGTGGCGGAATTGAAGGCCCAGGTTCAATCCGGCAACATCCAGTGGGACGTGGTCGACGTGGAAACCATCGACCTGGAGCGCGCGTGCTCCGAAGGCCTGCTCGAGGCCATTCCCCGCAACATCCTGCTGCCGGGCGCGGACGGCACACCCGCCGAAAAGGACTTCATTCCCGAAGCCCTGGAAAACGAATGCGGCGTGGGCGAAATCGTCTACAGCACCATCTATGCGTACAACAACAAGGCTTTCCCTGGCGCAAAGCCGACCACACTGAACGATCTGTTCGATCTTAAAAAATTCCCCGGCAAGCGCGCCCTGCGCAAACGCGCCCAGTTCAACATGGAATGGGCGCTGCTGGCCGACGGCGTCAAGCCCGAAGACGTCTACAAGGTCTTGAAGACGCCCGAGGGCCAGGCCCGCGCCTTCGCCAAGCTGGACACCATTAAGAAAGACGTCGTGTGGTTCGACAGCTGGTCGCAGGCGCCCCAGCTGCTCAACGACGGCGGAGCCGTCATGGTTCAATCGGCCAATGGCCGCATCTTCAATGCCATCAAGCACGAAGGCAAGCCCTTTACCATCGTCTGGGACGGCAATATGTACGACCTGGGGGCCTGGAGCATCGTCAAGGGCACGCCCAAGCTCAAGCAGGCCCTGGAATTCGTTTCGTTCGCCACCAGTACCAAGGCTTTGGCCGGCTTCCAGGACGTAGCCTACGGCCCTCCCCGCAAGTCCTCCATGGCTCTGGTCGACAAGGACATCATCGCCGACCTGCCGACCTCGCACCTCAAGGAAGGCCGCCGTGTGGACAGCGTGTTCTGGGCCGACTACGGCGAATCGCTGGGCGAAAAATTCAACGAATGGCTGCTTAAATAACAAGAAGCGCCAAGCATGACGGACACCCGCACAAACAGCCCGGAGCCGGACCAAGGTAAGGCCGCCGCGCCGGGCAAGATGGTTGCCGGCGCGGCGCTCACCCGCGGCGAATTACGGGCCGAGCGCCAGGAGTTGCGCCGCCGCAAGCGCGTCGCCCTGCTGCTGGTCGGGCCTTTGCTGGTGTTCGTCTTCTTCGCCTTCGTCGCCCCGATTGCGTCGATGCTGTATCGCAGCGTCTACAACCCCACCCTGGCCGAACTCATCCCCGACACCATCCACCAGCTTGGCAAATGGGACGGCGCCCAGTTGCCCGACACCCTGGTCTTCACCACCATGGCGCGCGAATTGAAGCTGCTGGCCCAGGAACGCAAAGCGGGCATATTGGCGGCGGCCGTGAACCGGGCCTATCCCGGCGCCTCCAGCCTCATCAACGCCACCGCAAGAAAAATGCGGAGCCTGGACGACGAACAGCTCAAAAGCAGCGGCGCCGACGAGCTTCGCAATGCCGACCCCGGTTGGACGCAACTTGCGCTTTGGCAAGCCATCCAGGACATCGGGCATGTGTACACCGACACCAATTACCTGACCGCCCTGGATCTCGAACGCAACGCCCAAGGAGAAATCCAGCAGCGCGATTCCACGCGCATCTACCTGCAGCTGTACGGCAGGACGCTGGGCATCGCCCTCACCATCACCCTGCTTTGCATCGTGCTGGGCTACCCCCTGGCCTACTATCTGTCCCATGCCCCGCGCCGGCTGGCCGGCGCCCTCATGGTGCTGGTTCTGCTGCCTTTCTGGACGTCGCTGTTGGTGCGCACCACCGCCTGGATCGCCCTGCTGCAGACCAATGGCGTTCTCAACTCGATCTTCCAGGCGCTGGGGCTGACCCACGCCCCCCTCGAAATGATGTACACCCGGTTCGCCACCATCGTCGCCATGACGCACATTCTGCTGCCTTTCATGGTGCTGCCTTTGTACAGCGTGATGCGCGGCATCGATCCCAGCTATGTGCGCGCCGCGATATCCCTGGGAAGCCGCCCATGGTCGGCCTTTCTGCGCGTCTTCCTGCCCCTGAGCCTGCCGGGGCTCAGCGCGGGCTCCCTGCTCGTGTTCATCATTTCCGTGGGCTACTACATTACGCCCGCCCTGGTGGGCGGAACGAGCGGCCAGATGATCTCGAACCTCATCGCCTTCCATATGCAGCACTCGAACAACTGGGGCCTGGCCGCCGCGCTGGGCACGCTGCTGCTGGTGCTGATTCTCGCGCTGTACTGGGTGTACGACCACCTCGTCGGCGCCCGCAACATCAAGCTGGGCTGAGCATCATGAAAACACACCCGGCCTATTACACCTGGCGCCACAAGGCGGGCGCCTACGCCCTGACGCTCTCGGCCTGGGCCGTGCTGTTTTTCCTGATCCTGCCCATCCTGGTCATCGTGCCCCTGTCGTTCAATGCCGATCCCTTCTTCAGTTTCACCAAGGGCATGGTCCACCTGGATCCGCAAGCCTACTCCACGCAGTGGTACACGGCCATTTTCCATAGCCAGAAATGGCTGCTCGCCATCCGCAACAGCTTCATCATCGGCATCTGCGCCACCCTGATCGCCACGACGCTGGGCACCCTGGCCGCCGTCGGCCTGGCCAGCGACAACATGCCGTGGCGCCGGCCCATCACCGCCCTGCTGCTTTCGCCGATGATCGTGCCGCTGATCATCGTCGCCGCCGGCATGTTTTTTTTCTATTCGCGCTTCGGGCTGGTGGGTTCGTTTGCCGGCATCATCATCGCCCACGCGGCGCTGGGCGTGCCGTTCGTCATCATCACCGTCACCGCGACGCTTGCGGGCTTCGACCGCTCGTTATACCTGGCGGGGCTGAGCATGGGCGCGTCGCCGTTCCGGGTGTTTCGCGAGGTCATCATTCCGCTGATCCGGCCCGGCGTCATTTCGGGCGCCCTGTTCGCGTTCGCCACCTCGTTCGACGAAATCGTGCTCATCCTGTTCCTGGCGGGCCCCGAACAAGTCACCGTTCCGCGTCAGATGTTTTCGGGCCTGCGCGAACAGATCAACCCGACCATACTGGCCGTGGCCACGCTGCTGATCCTGGTTTCCATACTCTTGCTCGGCACCCTGGAACTGCTGCGCCGCCGCACCGAGCGGATCCGCATGGGGCGCTGACCACCGCGCCCCATGCAGAATCAGGCGACCACCTCGACCAGTTCCATCATGCCCATGTCCTCGTGGTCCAGGGCATGGCAGTGCCAGACGAACTTGCCGGTAAAGTCGGTGAAGCGGCTGCGGAACGTAATGGAAGTCGGCTGACCCACCGTGCCGTTGGGCGCCAATGGAATCGTATCGGCCCAGTAAGGCTCGATGTCTTCGCCATTGACCTTGACGACGTAACAGTCGTTGACGTGGATGTGGAACGGATGCGGATAGCCGTTCATGTTGTACAGCGTCCACTCTTCGACGGCATTGAGCGCCACGGTCTGCGTCGCGGCCAGCGCGGACTGGAACGGAGCCAGCTTGGCGCCGTCGTTGCCGGTGGCGAACACGAAGTTGGTCAGCGACGAATCGTCGCTTTCCGGAACAAACCATTCTTCGCCCGCAGGAATGGGCTGTACCAGCAGCGGATTGTCCTTGTCGAGAATGGCCAGGATGACCGCCCGGGTCTTGCCGCCATGCTGGGCAAGCTCGGCATCGGTGATGGGCTGGTAGTTGTTGTACAAAGGCAGCTGATGCGGGCTGGGCAGATCCATTTCGACCGGCACGCCTTCCACGACGATACGCGCCACGATTTCCGGGCCCATGCCCGACGGCGCCTTGGCGGCGCGCAGGTAATAGGTGCCGGGGGTTTTGCTGGCCTGCACCAGCACCGAATTGCGATTGCCCGGATACATGGCGCTGCCCGGCCAAAGGCGGCCGTCCATTTGCGTAACGGTATCGACGTCGATGGGACGGTACTGGCGGGCAAAGACATTGCCATCGCGGGCGTAATACCACAGGGTATGGTCGTCCAGCACCGGATTGAAAGGATAGAAGACATCCGAATTGAGAAAATGCCAGTTCTGGATTTCCCCCGGACGCATGACGATGGTGGGTTGATACGCCCCATTGAGCATGAAGCCGCTGTTATTGTCGTCTTCGTATTCGTACAGGTTGTCGCTGCGCCCTTTGTCGGTAAGGTTCAGGCGATGCACGAAGATGACCCGCTCGCGGAGGCCGCCCGGCAGATCGAAGTCGTTGCGCGGGGTGGAGATCAGAATGGCGCCGAACATGCCGCCGAGCACCTGCGTGGTGGTGGATCCGTGCAAATGCGGGTGATACCAGTAGATGCCGTTGGCATGGTCGGACGGCAGGTGGATTTCGTGCTGGCGATCCTCGCCGGGCTTGACGCCGGCATCGGGGCTATCGACCATGTAATCGCCATAGACCCCGGGACGGATTTCCTTGGGATCCACATGCAGGCCATGAAAATGCAGGTTGGTGCTGTTCTGGTAATTAAGGTAGCTTAACGACGAGTACTTGGAGTCGTTCCCGGGCAGCCTGTTCTTCAGCTTGATGCGCAAGGTATCGCCCGCGTTCAGGCACAGGGTCGGGGCCAGATGGCCGTCGTTGTAGCTGCGCAGGTAGACGCTCCGCGGCCCGGATACGCCCGGGTAGACATTCTGCGCGCCCGCCGCGAACTGGACGTTCCTGGTGGTGTAAGCCGCCACCAGATCTATGTCGATGAGGCCGTCGCGCGCATAGATGCGGGAGGCCTCGGGCAGCGTGTCCGCCGTGGCCTCCGCCCCCCCGCCATCGTCGCAGCCTGCCAGTGGCGGCAGTATCAGGCCGGCGGACATGGCCAGCGACCAGCGCAGGACGTCGCGGCGTTTGGGATCCACGGGGCCGGCGCCGGCCCGCGATTTCGCCGCGCGGTGGTGATCGCTTGTCGTCATGCTTGTTCCTCGTCAGGCCAGATGAATGGGATTGGGAGCCAGTACGACTCGCGTCTGGGCGGCGCGCCCGCAAGCGGCGCTACGGTTGTCGCCCCAGGCAAAAATCGTCAGGCCGTCGCTGGCCAGCACATGGCCCGCCCCGGCGGCCAAATGGGTGACAGGCGGCAGGCCGGCAATTTTTACGGCCCGCGGGGACGAATGCGTCTCCGGCAAACCCATCTGCCCCAGCCCATTCCAGCCCCAGGCAAAGACTTCGCCCTGCTCGGACAGCGCCGCCGTATAAAACTGGCCGCCATCGATCTTGCGCACAGGGAAATCGGTCTGGATTTTGACCGGACGAGTGAAATAAGCGCCGTCGGCGCTGCCCGTCTGGCCATGATTATTGGCTCCCCAGGCCCATAACTGGCCCGCTGCATCCAGGCCAGGCTGTGCGTATCGCCCGCGGCAACGCTGGCGATGGGTTCAGGCAATGCCACCCTGACCGGCAGGCCGGAGGACTTGAGCGTCCCGTCTCCCAGTTGGCCGGCCTGGTTGGCTCCCCAGCTCCAGACACTGCCCGACTTATCCAGGGCCAGCGCGTGCGCCGAACCGCAAGCCAGGCTGGCGATGGCTGGCAGGCCGTCCACGACGGCCGCGGAATTCTGTGCAGGCTGCGCCAACCGGCCAAGCTGGCCCTGGTGATTGAACCCCCAGGACCAGACGTCGCCGTTTTCCAGCAAGGCCAGGCTGACGGTTTGCATGGTGGCCAGTTGCCGTATCCCCTCGGGAATCGCCTGAACCGTTTGGTGGGCCGCCCCATGATCCGGCGCAATCACCGGCCGGCAGGCCAGCAAAGCTCCGGTGCGGCATGCCCCGACTATATGCGTGCTGCCATCGGCAACCAGATGAAAGGGTGCGCCCGGATTGAGCATTTGCGCATAGGGCTGGGCATAACGGCGGTGGCCGACTTCGCTCTTGTCGGTGGAACACAGCGCCGCGGGAAGCACGCCCTGCAAGTCGGGATAAGCGGTCTTGAAGGCTCCCCACCCCCATGCCCCCCCTTTGCCGTCGAGCGCGACGGAACGTTGTGAACCTGCGCTGATCTGAACGATAGCCATGGTATGTCTCGTTGTTATTAATTGTTAAATATTCTAACTCAAGACATCGAAATTCTGTGATTATTTGAAAGGGCAAACAAAATGAACTGACCCCCAGAAGTTGGACAGTGACAGATTAGGTGGCCCAGGCCTGAGTTCGGTATTGCACCGGACTCAGGCCTTTTAGTTTGGATCTGATTCGGTCATGATTGTAGTAGTGGATGTACTGGTGGATGCCAGCTTGGAGTTGCTCAATGCTCTCGAAGCGGTTCAGATAGAAGAACTCAGACTTCAGGGTACCGAAGAAGCTTTCCATGGCGGCATTGTCCAGGCAGTTTCCCTTGCGTGACAT
>JBEBXF010000093.1:0-9775 GCA_040391725.1 Eoetvoesiella caeni
GGTCTCAAGCGTGGTGGTGGCGCTGGATCCAATGGGACCGACGGTAACGGCGTTGCCTTGCACCGCATTGCCCTCGACCGTCAATCGGCCCAGGCCCTTTGCCGCAACCAGGACATCGCCCGCGCCCACATACACGGCATCGCCCGATCCGGTGTTGCTGCCCTGCAGTGCAATGGAGCCGCCCTGGGTCGTAATGGTGGACGATGCGCCCGAACTGGTCGTGCCGATGCGCAATGCCGTCCCGCTGCCGTATGCCGCGCCCACCAGCGTAATATTCCCCGTGCCGCTGCGAATGGTATGGCTGCCGGTTTGCATGATGATGCCCGAACCGGCGTCCTCACCCTGCCCCTGGCTGGATCCACGCACCGTGATATTGCCGCTGCCGGACTCAATGAGGTTGGTCGAACCGTTGGCCATGCTGACGCCGCTGGCCGCGCTGCTTCCCCCTTGCCCGTTGACGGTGATATTGCCCGCGCCCGAGCTGAGCGTCGTGCCGCCGAAACGCACCCCATTGGTAATGCCCGACGATGCGCCCACCGCGTAGCCGGTGGTGGGATCCAGCCCGCCGCCAATCACGATGTCGCCGCCGTTCGACAGCAGGGAAGCGTCGCGCAGATCCACATAGCCCGTGTCGCCGCCCTGGCTGCGCGCGTTGACGACGATGGAACCGCCCTGCGTCTGAACCGCGATCGGATCGCCCGCATCGAAGGCGATGTGGCTGGTCGACTTGATCAGGACATTGCCGCCCGATTGCAGCGAAGTCCCGGCGTTCAGGCTGACCTGACCCGTCCCCGAAGCGCCCGCCGTCGTGCCCTGGCCGACAATGGAAATACCGCCCGCGCCAGCCGTCAACCCGACGTCGCCAAGCTGCACCGCCGTGCCGTCGCCATGACCTTGCATCTCGATGCCGCCCGCGCTGCCCGTCGTGAAGGAAAGCGTTCCGTCGTCCACCCATACGCCGGTGCCGGCATCCGTCAGGGCCGTGCCGTCCAGAAGAATGCGGCCGCTGTCCGTTTCAAAGGAAGCTGTCGTGGCCGACGAGCCGATACGCACTCCGCCGCTGGCTCCGCCTGTCTCACCGTACAGCGAGATATTGCCCGAGGTCGTGCGGAACGTATGATTCGTGCTTTGCACCAGAATGCCGTGGCCAGTCGCCGATTTACCGCTCAAGGTAATGTTGCCGCTGGTCGCCTCGAGCACGTTGGTGGAGCTATTGGCCAGGTTGACCCCGCTGGCGGCGTTCGTGCCGCCCTGCCCATTGACGGTGATATTGCCCGCGCCCGAGCTGAGCGTCGTGCCGCCGAAACGCACCCCATTGGTAATGCCCGACGATGCGCCCACCGCGTAGCCGGTGGTGGGATCCAGCCCGCCGCCAATCACGATGTCGCCGCCGTTCGACAGCAGGGAAGCGTCGCGCAGATCCACATAGCCCGTGTCGCCGCCCTGGCTGCGCGCGTTGACGACGATGGAACCGCCCTGCGTCTGAACCGTGATCGGATCGCCCGCATCGAAGGCAATGTGGCTGGTCGACTTGATCAGGACATCGCCGTCCGACTGCAATGCAGTGCCGGCGTTCAAGCTGACCTGACCGGCGCCCGAAGCGCCTGGCGTCGTGCCTTCGCCGACGATGGAAATGCCACCCGTTCCCGCTGTCATGCCGGCGCTCTTGATCAGCACCGCCGTGCCGTCGCCATGGCCTCGCACCTCGATGCCGCCCGCGCTGCCCGTTGTAAACGTAAGCGTTCCGCTATCCACCCACACGCCGGTACCGGCATCCGTCAGGGCCGTGCCGTCCAGAAGAATGCGGCCGCTGTCTGTTTCAAAGGAAGCTGTCGTGGCCGACGAGCCGATACGCACTCCGCCGTTGGCTCCGCCCGTCTCGCCGTACAACGAGATATTGCCCGAGGTCGTGCGGAACGTATGGTTCGTGCTTTGCACCAGAATGCCGTGCCCAGTGGCTGATTTGCCGTTCAAGGTAATGTTGCCGCTGGTCGCCTCGAGCACGTTGGTGGAGCTATTGGCCAGATTGACCCCGCTGGCGGCATTCGTGCCGCCCTGCCCATTGACGGTGATATTCCCCGCGCCCGAGCTGAGCGTCGTGCCGCCGAACTTCACGCCGTTGGTCACCCCCGACGACGCCCCGATCGCATAGCCGGTGGAGGGATCCAGCCCGCCGCCGATCACGATATCGCCGCCATTGCTGCGTATCGAGCCGCCGGTAAGATCGATGTAGCCAGTGGCCCCGCCCTCGGCGCGTGAGTTGAGCACGACATCCAGCTTGTTGCTGCTGGACTGGATGGTGCCGTTCAAGATAATGTTGCGCGCCGCCTGCAAGGTCAGCGATGCATCGCCTCCCGCCGTCTTGTCGATCACCGTGCCCGACGCCAGCGTAATGTCGCCGCTCTGCGTCCCCGTGGAGCCCGTGGTGATGAGCACGCTTGTACCGTTGTTCAGGCTGCCGGTAATGGCTCCCGCGTTGACCACCGCGCTATTGGCAGTGGGAACGAAAGGATCGCCTTCGTTGAAGCTGCCGCCCGAGGTCGCGCTGTTGGAGATAGTCACGTTGCGCGGATCGAGCAGCCAGGTGCCCGCAGCGCCATTGACTGCGCTGGCATCGACCGAACCCAGCGCTTCCAGCCAGTCCTTGCCCGAGGTCTCCACAAAACCGCCATTGCCGCCATTCACGCCGCCGCGCGCCGAAATTCCGCCATGGAAACGGGTGGAGAAGTCGGACCAGACCACCACTGTTCCACCATTCCCGTTATCGGCGCTGTCCGCGCTAAGGCGCGCATCGGCGCCTACGTATGTTGCGCTGGCATTGCGCTCGGGCCCGCGGCCCTGAAACGCGCCTCCCACCAATATGGTTCCGCCATTCTTCGCGCCATCGGCATCGATACGGCCTGTCACTGAGACCTTGTCGCCCAGCACACTGGCCTTGCCGCCGGACTCGCCCGCCCGCATGCCGGATACGTCGATAAGCCCGGAGCTCTCGGCCACACCCTGCCCGCCGCCATCCAGAACCACCACGCCATTGCGCTCTCCAATGCTGCGCGCACGGACAACCCCGGAGTTGTTCACCACCGTGGAATACAGCGCATCCCGCGCCGAGGCGCGCATAACAACCATACCCGCGTCCGCGGCAACCAATCCCGTATTCACGATCTGGGCTTGCAATGCATCGCGATCAACGTCGACACTGATCAAGCGGTCTCCATCGAAATCCAGAGTGACCTTTCCACCCGCGGCCAGCGTCGCGCTGCCGCCGGGTGCTTGAATCGTTCCGTCATTGACGACCTGCGCGCCGATCAATGCAATAGTCCCGCCCCCTGTGGCATGTATTTGCCCCTGATTGACGACGCTGCCCCCATCGCCCTGGAAAACCTTGCGGCCGGCAAGAAAATCGTCATTGGAAATACCCAGGGTGCTGGCCACAAGGCCGCCCACGTTCACGCTTGCGCCAGGGGCAAAATAAACGCCCTGCGGATTGACCAGGAAAACCTGGCCATTGGACGAAAGGCCGCCAAAGATCTGCGAAGCATCCGTGCCCAGCACGCGGTTCAATGCGGCCGACGAGGCGGAAGGCTGATTGAAGCGCACCGACGCGGACGAGCCGATGTTGAAACTTTGCCAATCGGTGATCAGCTTGTCCGTATGTTGATCGATCACCATCTGGTTGCCGCTGACGCCGATCGAGGCGCTGCCCGATACCTGGGCCGCCCCGCCCGGCAACGCTCCGGCATCCAGGGACCAGGCGCAAACCGGCGTCAATGCAGCCATCAATACGAGCAAGCTGGGGCGTAAGGCGAAACGCAGCGCGGCGTTCCTATAGCTATACCTATGCATGAAAGTCTTCCCCCAGCCTAGAATTGATGAATGATGCCGATGCCGAAAGCCTGGGGATCCGACCCGACTCCCGCCCCGAAGACGCCACCCGGCGAAAAGTTGTAGCTTGCCGACCGGCCGTTGAATATCCTGGCGTATTGGGCATAAACATCTGTGCGTGTCGACAGGCTGTACTTGACTCCAAGGCTAAGCATATAAGCTCCCAGGCCGTCGGTGCTGCAATCCTGCTGCGCCGGATCGGTGCTGGCGACGCGGCATTTGCCTTGATCCGCCACGCCGGCGCTGCCTTGCAGGGTCAGCCTGCCAACAGTATGCTGGACCCCAAGCCATAAAGCATCGCGCTCGTAGCGCATCAGCGTCGGTGAGTCCGCTGGCACCACGCCATCCTGGCTATAGACCAGCCTCTCCCAGATCAACGACAGCCTGGTATGGCCAAAATCGTAGCGGGCGCCCAGTTTCACACCATAGTCGCGAGAGCTGGTGTCGGTAATCGGCCCGATGCGCGAACCTATTCCACGCCCGGTGGCCGCACGGGAAAACAGCGTGGCGACGCCAAAGAAATTATCGTGCTGCTCATACGCTGCGGTAAGCGTCAGCGGGCCTTTTTGCCAGTTCAGGCTCGTCGCCCAAATAAGCGGCTTTCCAGCATAGCCCGAAATTTGCTCTCCGCCTGTCGCAATCATGGCCCGGGCGGTAAAGCCATTCCATCGCGGAGTCCAATACTGAACGCTATTGTCCTGGCGCCGCGAGAAAGACGCGTCGCCGCTGCTGCTGGCGCGATCCGTTGCCGTCTTTATGGGCGAAATGGTATTGCCCGTTGAAACCCCGAAGCCCGGATTGCCCAGGATATTGTAGTAAGCCGTAACCTGCGTGCCCAGGAACGGGTCGTAACCCGATGTCGCCGCCTTGTACGGCGTGTCCCATTTACCGAACATCACATTGCCCCAATGCCGGCTCCGAACCCCTACCCCGGTGTTTCTGCCGGCCACGGTGCCATCTCCCGTTGCCGAGTTGACCGAGGATTCGATCTGGTACCAAGCATAAGAGCCGCCACCGAGGCTTTCAGTGCCGCGCAGGCCGACGGCCGAAGAGTTGCTTTGCATGCGCGGCGTATTGGAAACATTGACCCCCGTAGGAGCTGCCGAGGGTGTCGCGCCGCGCCCGTCCGCCTCGGGCGTTGCGCCCGAGCGGGAAGCAAACTCGACGTCGGTGTTCAGGATGCCGTACACGACCACCTTCGAAGACTCGGCGGGGAGGCTGGAGCGCGTTCCGGGAAAGGCTGCGGCCATCATGGCGGGCAGGGCTTCCGGCGCCAACGATGCCGACAGCCAGATCCTGCTGCGCCCGTTCAGTTCGGACAGCTCGGGCGAACCGCCGGCGCGCAATGCGTACACGGCGCGCACATAGCCATAACGCCCCAAGTCCCAATGCGCGCCCAAGCCATACGCCCGCAAATCGTAGCTGTTCTTCGAGTCGTCCCAAGGATTCTTGTTGACCCGGATATGGCCCAAATCGAAAAAACCAAACGCATACAACCCGCCGCGTATCTGCCGGCGCAGTTCCAGACTGCCCATTATGCCGACGTCGCCGCCGGCTTCGCCGCTTTCGTACGCGCGCACGCCGTTGGGGCCGCCCAGATAGAACTTGCTGGAGGAATCGAGGTTGCCCGACGCCAACTGCCCCTTCACTCCGGCGGCCAACGACCACGGACCGCTGATTCTTTGCAGGCGATTCAGGCTTGCATTGAACAGCGCATACCCGCCGGAACTGTTTGCGGAAGCGCTGTCCCAGGCCTTGGCCTCGTCGGTCATCAAATCGAGCCGCCCGAACGTGGCGGAAGCGTCCCACGCCGTAACGGCGCCGCCGCCAAACGCATCGCGCCACTGGCCGGACATGCCGATCCGGGCGCTGTTCGTACGCTTGGGATTTTCGGTATCCAGAAGCCCGACCCTCTCCTTGAAACGATCCTGCGCGAGTGTCAGATACGCCCACGAGGACGCATCCCGAGTGCGCAGCCAGGGATAGCGCAGCCCGATTTCGGCATGGCTGGCGCGGCCGGTAACGTCCAGCACATCGAAATCGCCGCCCAGGCGATAGTCGACTTGCGAATAACCAGCATGAAACTTCAGCCCCGAACTTCCTACCGGCGTTTCCCACTGCAGACTGTAATTGCGCAGATCGCCGTCCGAACGCATCGCGCCAAGACTGAGCCGGTCGCCAATCCCCCATAAATCGTCGAGCTGCATGGCCAACCCGACACGCGT
Organism: Eoetvoesiella caeni; assembly: GCA_040391725.1. Taxonomy (GTDB): domain Bacteria; phylum Pseudomonadota; class Gammaproteobacteria; order Burkholderiales; family Burkholderiaceae_B; genus Eoetvoesia; species Eoetvoesia caeni_A. The sequence continues at coordinate 6,108 of JBEBXF010000093.1, forward strand.
CGTACCCGTATAGCGGTTCCCGAAATTGTCGAAGGTCACCCTGGACTGGACCGTACTGCCTTGTTCGACGGCGACAACCAGCTCCACGGTTCCCTGCCGGGACCCCGGACGCAAGGTCGACCTGATGTCAAGGCCTGGATAATCGGTAAGCTGCAGCAATACGCGCTCGAGCGTGGGCATGTGCACCGGCTTTCCCACCGGCAAGCCGGCCAGCACGGCATCGATGCGCGAGGCGCTCAGCCGCACGCCCTTCCCGCGTTGCACCACGACACTCGCCAAACGCCCCTCGAGCACTTCGAATTTGACGATGCCGCCTTGGATTTCCTGCACCGGCACCACCACCTGCGCCATGGAATACCCCGCCGAGCGGTACATCGCGGTCAGGCGCGAAGCCAGGTCGTCCAGCTCGCCCAACGTCAACGCCCCGCCTACGGAAGATTCTACCGCGGCCTGCAAGGCCTTGTCGTCGAATACGGTGTTACCCGTGAACTCGAACCCTTTGACCTCCAGCCCGCGGCCGCCATCGGCAGCCCGCCTGGAAACAGGGGGAGTACTCTGTATCCGAGCAGCTTTGGCGCCCGGCTGAGCATGTTCGGGAACCGTAACCGAGTCGCGCACGGATTGCTGGACACCTCCCGGGCCAAGCTCGATGCCTTGGGAAAAGGCGGCGCCGGCAGGCAAGGAACACGCGAAGGCGGCCAGCCATATGGGCAGCCCACGAGGCCGCATGACCAGCCGGGCCAAAACACCAGCCGCCCGGTCAGGGTGCTCAGTATCCAGGGCATCCGGAAAACACCGTGAAAGCCGTAGGCAAGAATATTTCACAGATAGCGCCCCTCCCAAGCCGCATTGCCATGCAAGTCCGCGCATACCCATGATTTATATAAATTAATGACCGAGAACGGGGCGCTGGACGATTGCACAAATCCGTTATGAATCTCCGTGTAGTTGGCCGGCATTATGTTATGGTTTCCATATCCATAACAAATAGCTATAACGAGGGGGCCAATAACCTTGTGTTATGGCCGCCTGAGCAGAGACACTCATGCGGTTACGCCATATCGAAATTTTCGAAGCCATCCGACAGGCCGGTTCATTGACGCAGGCTGCGACCTTGCTCAATATTTCCCAACCCGCCGCAAGCAAGATCCTGGCGCATGCCGAGGCTCAATTGGGCTTCAAGCTTTTCGAACGGGTCAAAGGACGGCTGGTGCCCACCCGCGAAGCCGACATCCTGGCTCCGCAAGTCGCCCGCCTGAATCAGGATCTGGCCAGCATAAAACGGCTGGCCGCCAATTTGCGCCAAGGCAAGCACGGGCATTTGCGCATAGGATGCGCCCCGGCCATCGGGCTTGGCCTGCTGCCGCTGACCATTCAGAGCTTTCACAAGCAGAAATCCACAGCCACCTTCGAAATCAGCACCCTGCACAGCGCGGAACTGATCGCGGGGCTGCGCGCGCACGAGCTCGATCTCATCATCACTTTCGACACGACCGAACACCCCGGCGTAACCCGCAAGGTGATCGGACAGACCGAACTGGCCCATTTGAGCTGCAATTCGGCCACCGCCCCCGTACATCTCGATCATCTCCCCCCCAGGGATCTGATCGTGCTGGATGCCCGCGACCAGGTCGGCGCGCTCCTGGAAACCGCCCTTGCCTCATCGAACGTACAGATCAACGCTCAAATCGTCGTTCAGACCTATTACGTGGCTTGCGGGCTGGTTGAAGCGGGATGCGGCGACGCCATCGTCGACATGCTGACCGGCCGGGCCATGCTCAAACCCGGCATGGTGCTGCGCCGGCTGACCCCCACCGTTCCCATTCCGATCTGCATCATGACGCACGCCAACGATCCCCAAAGCATGCTGCACCATGATTTCGTAAAGCGCCTGACCGATAGCTGCCAAAGCCTGGAAATGCCGGCAAGCGAAAACAGCCTGCGGCTTTAGCGCCGGCGCTCCACGACCCGCCCTCATGCCTTTTGGTTATGGGATACCCTGCAATCGATATTTGTCCGCCAGTAAACCCGAAGCGACAATCTCACCGTAACAATTTCGTTGGGTTCAGAGATGCGCATATGTGTGATAGGGGCCGGCGTCGTGGGAGTCACCACCGCTTGGCTATTGGCAAGACGAGGATGGCAAGTCACATTGTTGGACGCCTGCGCGGAGCCGGCGCAGGCCACCAGCTACGCCAATGGCGGGCAGCTCAGCTATAGCTACGTTGCCCCGTTGGCCGGGCCGGGTGTGCTGGGCAACGTGCCCAAATGGCTGTTATGCGGGGATTCGCCGCTGCGCTTCCGATTACGGCTGGACCCTCACCAATGGCGCTGGTGCCTGTCGTTCATCAAGGCGTGCAACGCTTCAGCGTCGGAATCGTCCACCGCCCAGTTGCTGGAGCTCTCTTATCTGAGCCGCCGGGTTCTCAACACGCTGATAGCTGAAACGCCCATCGAATTCGGCCACTCCCGCAACGGGAAGCTCATCGTCTATCGAAGCCCCGCCCTACTGGAAAAGGCCCGAGCCCTGGTCGAATACCAGTCCGGCCTGGGCGCCCAGCAACAGATATTGACGACGGATCAGTGCGTTCAACTCGAGCCCGCGCTCGCCCAAGCCCGAGGTAAATTGGCCGGGGCTGTCTACACGCCCAGCGAAGAGTCGGGCGACTGCCATCAATTTACACTAGGCCTGTTCAGGCACTTGTCCGCCCTGCCCAATGTAAAGGTGCTGATGGGCATGAATATCTCCAGGCTGGAGCGTAGCGGCCATGGCATCTCAGCCGCCGTATCCACCGGTGGAGCCAGCGTCAGCGCCGACCATTTCATCGTAGCGGCGGGCATGGGCAGCTTCCGTCTTCTGGATGCATTGGGCGCACGCCCCATGCTCTATCCGTTAAAGGGATACAGCCTGAGCGTGCCTGGCTCTCCTGGCCAGACTCCCGCCATCAGCGTCACCGACTACGAACGACGCACTGTCTACGCAAACCTGAACGGCACGCTGCGCATCGCCGCCATGGTCGGTATCGGCGCGACAGGCAATGGCATCGACGACGACCGCATTTCGCTTATAAAACGCCAGACGACCGAGTTGTTTCCAGCCATTCATCTCGATCACGCCAAGGCCTGGGCCGGCTCCCGCCCCGCCACCCCTCACGGCCGTCCCATAATCGGCCGCAGCCCCGCCGCCCGCAATCTCTGGCTCAATATCGGGCATGGCGCCCTGGGCTTTACTTTAGCCTGCGGCAGCAGCCATCTGCTTGAAACCATGCTTGCCGCCGAACCTTCGCCCATAGACCCCTCGGGATTCCTCCCGTCGTAACTCTTCATTGCCGGCATCCCATGCCGGCATTTCCCCTTGGACATCGGCCGCTGACGCCGCCGAACAACGCCCCCCGCGTTCCTTCTCCACGCCACTGTTTCCGCCCTGCTCCTAGCATTTTCCCCAACGGCAAAGTCTTGTCACAAAGGCATCTTCAGTGCACACTGTATCGTCCCCTTTACTTTTTCGTTGAGAATTTTATAATTACCAAAAAGCGAGAATTTGGTAATAATAATTTTTCAGGTTTACTGTAATAGGGTATTTGAGTAACCAGTGTATCGACTCCAAGGAGACACAATGAAACGCATCATCAAGACGGCCCTTGCGGCAGCATGCCTGGCAACCGCCG
>JBEBXF010000094.1:0-9744 GCA_040391725.1 Eoetvoesiella caeni
CGGCGCGGAACCCTAACGGAAGAGAGTGCTGCGGTACTACTTGACCAACTTCCACTTGCCGTTTTCGATCTGGACCAGAACGCTGGAACGGTCGTCCACGCCGGTGTGGTCGGTCTTGCTCATGTTGTACACGGCATGCGTGCCGACCACTTCCTTGCTGGCTTCCAGCGCATCGCGCAACGCGGTGCGGAACTCGGGGGTGCCCGGCTTGGCTTTCTTGACCGCGGCGGCCACGGCCTGGTCGGCCAATAGATAGGCGTCCCACGAATAGGCCGAGAACGCATTGCGCGTGCCGGGGCCGTAGGCCTTTTCATACGCTTGCGTAAAGTCCATAGCCACCTTTTTGATGGGGTTGCTGTCGGGCAGCTGTTCAGCCACCATCACCGGGCCCGTCACGGCATAGGCGCCCTCCACAGACTTGCCGCCGACGCGCAGGAAGTCGTTGTTGATGATGGCCGGATTGTTATAAATGGGCCCCTTGTAGCCGCGCTCGCGCAGCGTGGCATGCGGCAGCGCGGCGGGCGTGCCCGAACCGCCCAGCAAAATGGCATCGGGCTTGGAGGCAATGAGCTTCAGCACCTGGCCGGCCACGCTGGTGTCGTTGCGCGCGTAGCGCTCGTTGGCCACCACGGTAATGTCCGAGCCCTTGATGTTGTGATTGAAGCCCGACAGAACGAGGTCGCCCCAAGAGTCCGAGAACCCCAGATACGCCACCTTCTTGATGCCGTGCTTTTTCATGTTCTCCACAATGGGCTTCATGGCGATGTTCATGGGCTGGGGCACGGAATACATCCACGGGTTCTTGTCCGGCGTGATCGGCGACGGCGACAAGGCAATCTGCGGCGTCTTCAATTCCTGCGCCACTTCGGCCACGGCAATGCAGGTCGGCACGCTGCTCGAACCGATGACCAGGTCCACCTTGTCCTGCTCGATCAGCTTGCGGGCCTGCTTGACCGCCTGGCTGGTGTCGGTGTGGTCGTCGACGATGATGTATTGGACAGGCTCACCGCCCAATGTCTTGGGCATGACGGAGAACGCATTCTTATACGGAATGCCCAGCGAAGCCCCAGGCCCCGTCTCGCCCACGATGACACCGACCTTTACGTCGGCTTGCGCCGCCAGCGGCAAGGCCATCGCCATGGCAAGCACCAACAAATTCTTCTTGATCTTCAACATGTATGTCTCCTGATTTTTTATTCAACAATCAACCTTCCAAGGAACTTCCGGGCTTTCAGCCCTATCGGGCATTGCCGCAAAAGCCCGCATTACTTCTTTACCGCGTCAAAACCCCAACTGGCGCGCCACGATCAGGCGCATGATGTCGCTGGTGCCGCCGCCCACCAATGGGAAAAACGAATCGCGCAAGAACCGCTGCACCGGAAACTCGCTCATCAAGCCGTAACCGCCGAAAATCGACATGGCCATCTGGCAGACCTCGTGGCAGCCCTCGCCGGCAATCACTTTCGACAACGCCGCCTCGGTCGTAATAGGCAGCCCTTGGTCGGCCAGGGCCGCCGCATGATAGGTATACAGCCTTGCCTGCTCCAGCTTGGCCAGCATGTCCACCAGCTTGAACTGCACGGCCTGGAACTTGCCGATGGGTTGGCCGAACTGGCTGCGCTCGCCGGCGTACTTCAGGGCCGCGTCGTAGGCGGCGCGCCCGTTGCCCAGGGCCAGCGCCGCGGTAAAGATCCGATCCACCGTCAGCGCCTTATAGGCATTCAGGAAACCGCCCGCGGCCCCGTCGTTGAGGTGGCATTCGTCCGGCACGAACACATTCTCGAACACCAGCTCCGCCGTATCCGAACTATGCGCGCAGAACTTTTCCAGGCGCCGGCCTACCGAAAAGCCCGGCGTGGACGTGTCCACCAAGAACAAGTCCAGGCCCTTGAGGCCTTTGGACGGATCCACCGTCGCCACGACGGTAATGAAATCGGCGACCGTGCCGTTGCTGGTGAATATCTTCGTGCCGTTCAGGACATAGCCGCCGTCCACCCGGGTTGCCTTGGTGCGCAGCGAGGCCACGTCGGAGCCGGAGTTAGGCTCGGTAATGGCGAATGCGCCAACCTTCTCGCCCCGCAGCGCGGGCTTCAGGAATTTTTCACGCAGGGCCTCGCTGCCCCACTGGAATATGGTGTGTGTGGCCGTGGAGCCATGCATGCAGACCCCGGCGGCAAAACCCAGGGAGCCTCGCGCCAGCTCGTCGCACAACACGGTAAAGCAGGTGTAGGGGTACTTGAGCCCGCTCCCGCCTATGCTTTCCGGATACATGACGCCGTAATAACCCAGCTCGCCCAGCTCCCTGAACAGCTCGTGGGAGAATTCGCCCCGCTCGTCATCGGCCTGCGCCTGGGGAATCAGCCGTTCGTCGACCCAGCGCGACACATAGCCGCGGAACTCCTCGGCTTCGGCGCGCATTTCATCGGTGCTGAATTCGGCCTGCAAGGCGCTGTGCGCGGAATCCGCATACGAAAGTGAATGTGAACTCATGGCTTGCTCCCTGGTTCCATGGCTTTACGGCCGCCGCCCGCCGTGGCGGCTTGCGGCATATCGCTCGCGCCAGCCGCCGCGCCGCCATACTGCTTGCGCAGATCTTTACGCAGTACTTTGCCCGCCCCGCTTTTCGGCAGTTCATCGGTGAAGAAGATATTTTTCGGGCATTTGTACCCGGCCAGCCTGGCGCGAAGGCGCTGTATAAGCTCCCGCTCGTCAAGCTTCACGCCGGGGCGCAACACCACGGCAGCCACCACGCGCTCCACCCATTGCGGATCGGGCACGCCGAATACAGCCGCTTCCAGCACGTCCGGGTCTTCATAGAAAAAGGCCTCGACCTCGGTGGGGTACACGTTTTCGCCGCCCGTGACGACCATGTCGTTCTTGCGATCCACCAAATACACATAGCCCTCGGCATCCATATGCCCCAAGTCGCCGGTTTTAAGCCAGCCCTCGCGCAGCACCCGTGCCGTCGCCGCCGCGTCATGCCAATAGCCGGCCATGGCCCCTGGGCTGTGCGATTCGATTTCGCCGATCCGTCCATGGGGCAATACCGCGCCCGACTCGTCCGAGATACGCACCTCGCGCCCCGGCAAAGCCCGGCCGCAGGAGGACAACAACTGCTCTCCCCCCGGCTGGCTGGCGCGCACATGATCGGCGGGCGACAACGCCGTCACCATGCCGGCTTCGGTCGAGCCATACCCCTGCACGAACCCGCACTGCCTGAAACATTGCATGGCTCGGCGCAGCAGCTCGGCGGGCATGGACGAAGCGGCATAGAACATCAAGCGCAAATGGCTCAGATCCACGGATTGCGCAAGCGGGTGGTTCAACATGGCGTTGAGCATGGTCGGCACCACATGCACATTGGTAGCCTTGCGCGCCGCCAGCTCGCGCAGCAGGACACCAGGGTCGAATTCCGGCAACAGCAGCGTGGTGGCGCCCGACGCGAAACATGGGAACAAGTGGTACCACATGCCGCCCACATGGAACATCGGCATCACCGCCACGGCGTAGTCGTCTTCGGTCAGAACCAGGGAATCCACCGCGCTGGCCCGGCAGTTGTCCATCAAGCCGCGATGCGTCAGCATGACACCCTTGGGCGCCCCGGTGGTACCGCTGGTATACACCAGGCAAAGCACGTCGTCGGTGGTCGCTTCAGTCTCGGGCTCTTGAGCCAACAAATCGGCCGCATCGTCGGTATCGCCGGCCAAAGCTTCGCCCGAACACTCGCCCGCCAAGGCTTCATACGAAACCCAGCCGTCCCGCCGCGCCCCCAGGCTCACAAAATGCCGCAAGCCCGGCAACTGCGCGCGCAACCCATCCACCAGATCCAGATACGCCTCGTCCACGATCAGGACTTCGGGCGCGCTATGCGCCAGCAGCTTGAGCAACTCCTGCTCGGCCAGCCGCCAATTGAGCGGCACGACAATGTACCCAGCCTTGGAGACACCAAAGGCCTCCATGTATTCCGGCCGATTGCGCGACAACACCGCAACGCGATCGCCCTTGCGCAAGCCCCATTGATGCAGCGCCGCGCACAGGCGATTCACCCGGCGGTTGAGCTGGCCGAACGACAGCGAGCGGCCGTCCAGCGTTTCGAACGCCGACTTGTCGGGGCGACGGCCGGCATGAAAGCGCAGCACCTCGCCCATGGTGGCGCCAGGAACGGCGCTCATCACGCCCGCCTCACCTTGTCGGCCTTGCGCTCCAGGAAGTCGCGCAAACGCCGCTTGGCTTCTTCGTCGCCCTGCGCCACGCCCACCATGAGCATTTCGGTGAACAGGCCGGTTTGCGGGTCTTGCTCCATGATGCGCGGAATGGCCTGGATGACCGCGAAATTCGCCAACGGAGCATTGCGGGCAATGCGTTTCGCCAGGGCAATGCCCTTGGCCAGGCCTTCGCCCGGCTCGACCAGGTATTGAGTAAGCCGCAGCAGCTCGTGCGCTTCCTGCGCTTCGTAGACCCGGCCCGACAGCATCATGTCGATGACGGTGGCGGCGCCGATCAGGCGCGGCAGTCGCACCGAGCCGCCCGAACCCAGGAATATGCCGCGGGTGCCCTCGGGCAGCGCGTAATAGGCGGTTTTCTCGGCGATGCGGATGTGCGTGGCGGCGGCCAGCTCCAGCCCGCCGCCGATGACCGCACCGTGCAGCACCGAAATGACCGGCACTTTGCAAAACTGCACGGTGTCGTTCAAACGCTGGCCGATCACCGAGGTTTCAAAGCTTTCCGCCGTGGTGGTTTCTTTCAGCTCGTTCAGATCCAGCCCGGCGCAGAAATTATCGCCGGCGCCATGCACGACGACGCCCTGCACATGCGCGGGAAGCGTCGAGAAAAACGCCTGCAAGCCCAGCACCAGGTCGTCGCTGAGCGCATTGCGCTTTTCCGGCCGGTTCAAGGTGAGCACGGCAATGTTTTCGTCCATGGCCACGCCAACGCACGAGGGCAGCGCAACAGGCCAGGCAGCGGTCTTCCGCCTGGAAGGCGCCGCCTTGGCGGCGCTGCGCGATTTGGCGGCTGTCTTTCCGGCCGCCGCTTTCTTTGTCCCTGCCATGAGCTTTTCTCTCTTTGTTGTGTGCCGCTACTTGTCTTCCGGCGGCTCTTGATCCGTATTGGTGATTCGTATTCGTTACGCGGCTGCCGCCTTGTCCTGCGGCGCGCCTTGCTCCGCATTCTTTTGCAGGCTCAATACATCGACCAGCGACTCATCGCGCCAATGCACCCAATCCCGCACAGGCTGGCCGCCGGAGACTTCGCGCGCCGCCTCCACTAGGCGGCCTACGACCTGCGGCGTCAGGCTGACCTGCTCGGTCGGCGTCCACCACTCTTCCAGGGCCTTGCCCGTATGGTCGAGTATGCCTTGCATGCCGCCCTCGCCGCCGGCCATGTGCAAGGTCAGCAAGCTGCCCATCAGCAGCCAGCGCGGCGCAAGGCCGTAGCGCAACGCGGCATCGATATCCTCCGCGCTGGCCATGCCCTCGGTCAGGCAGGCCACCGCTTCGCGCACCAGCGCGAACTGCAGGCGGTTGGTCATATGGCCCTTGGCTTCGGCATTCAGGCGAATGGGCTTTTTGCCAAGCCGCCGCGCAAACGCCATGGCCCACTCCACGACTTCGGGCTTGGTCTGCTTGCCGCCCACCACTTCCACCAAAGGCATCAAATGCGAGGGATTGAAGGGGTGCAACACCACCAGGCGCTCGGGATTCGCGCAGGAAACCTGCATGACCGAGGGAGTAATCCCACCTGTACTGGAAAGAATGATTTTGTTGGAAGACGCCGCGGCATCGATTTCAGCCAGCACCTTGGCTTTGACCTCGAGCCTTTCAAGAACGTTTTCCTGCACCACGTCGGCTTCCCGCGCCGCCTCGGAAATCGTCGCGGCAAAACGCAAGCGATCCATGGGCGGCCGCAGCTGGGCGGCCTGGCCCAGCTCGACCAGCGCGGGCCAGGCGTCGGCAATGAATTGACGCGCCCGCGCCTCGGCGCCGGGCCCCGGATCGTAGGCCACGACATCCAGGCCGTGCGCCAGGAACAGGGCGGCCCAGCTGGCCCCCACCGAGCCCGCGCCGATGACCGCCACACTGCGCACTTTGTCAGGGCTGGTATAGGAATGCGATTTGGAATTCATGCCGCTCACTATGCTTTTCTGTTCATTTTCCCGTGGCCCTTGCCGCAAGCCCTCGAGCATTTCGACAAGTGTAGACATCGCCCCGTTATCTGAATAATGCTATTGACCTATAATTGTTAGCCATTTTGTGGATAATAGACGCTATGGATTCACGACTGCTGGAATGCTATCTGCGGGTCGCCGAACTGGGCAGCATCAACCGCGCCGCCGCCGACCTGGGGTTGTCGCAACCGGCCCTGTCGCGCCACATCGCCGCGCTGGAGCACGAAATGAAGGCGCAGCTTTTCACCCGTTCGCAAGGCGGCGTGCGCCTCACCGACGCGGGCAAGCTGCTGGCCGACCGGGCGCGCCCCTTGCTGCGCCAGTTCGCCGTCCTCAAGGAACAAGTGGGCGAGCGCGCGGCGGGGCAATTGTCCATCGGCATCCCTCCCTCGTGGCATCACGTATTCACCCAGGCCTTCGTGGATACGCTGCTGCGGGAATACCCCGGCATCATGCTGCGCATGTACGAAGGCGTCAGCAACCTGCTGCGCGAACATCTGCTGGCCGGCCTGCTCGATTTATGCATCGTGCCCTTCGACCAGACCCCGCCCAGCGGCTACAGGCAAACCTCTTTGCTGCGCGAGCCCCTGATACTGGTGGGCCATGCTCAAACCAGCCTGACGCCGGACGAGCCCGTGCCCATCACCCAGTTGAACGATCTGCGATTGATTCTTCCAGCACGCCCCAATGTGCTGCGCACGCAAATCGAAAACGCGCTCAACCGCAAGTCCATGACCTTTCGCACGATAGTCGAAACCGATACACTGAGACTGTGCCTGGAACTGGCCAGCCGCCGCTTCGGCCATACCGTCGTGCCGGCCTGCGCGCTGCGCGGCCATGACCTGGGTCAATCGATCCAATGGGCGCCCATCAAAGGCATGTACCTTACCTGGGCCCTGTACGAAAGCGAGGCCCGCTCGCACTCGCAGGCTGTGCTCGAGGGTCGACGGCTTCTGCTTTCCACCCTGGCGGCCAGCCTGGAGCCCGGCACCTGGTACGGCGCCGAGCCGATCGGCACGTCGTTGAACCGTTGAAGAACACCGCCCCCCTGGCAGGGCGTCCGGAGCCGGCAATGAAAATGATCGTCATGTCCACCGACATCCGTCCCGAAGCGGATTCCAGAAGCTCCTGGCTGGATGCGATCTGCAAAATGATCCACAACGTGCGGGTCGACAACCTTTCGTCCCGCGATTTCGCCGCGAAGATCTCCGGACGCCGCTACGGCGATCTGAGCTGCGCCTCGTTCTGGAGCAAGCCGCACGACGTTTACTGCGGCCGCGAACAGTTAAGCAATGCGGGCGGCGCGGGATACCTGCTTAGCTGGCAAATCGGCGGCGCCGCCCATATCGAACAGGGCAATGCCCAGATGCGGCTGCTGCCGGGCAGCATCGCGATTGTCGACGGGCGAAGGCCCATGCACGTGGCCTTCCCTTCCGAAGTGCGGCGGGTCGTCGCCAAGCTGCCAGTCCGCGCCGTCGAAGAACGCCTGCCCGGCCTGATGCGCGCTTCCGCCCTGGCTTTCACACCGTCCGGCCCTCTTGCCGAGGTGCTGTTCTCGTACCTGACCGAACTTTCCAGCGAAAACTCCACGCTGGTTTCGTCCGACATGGAGCTGCTTACCGAAAACATCTGCAACCTGCTCCAGATCACGGCGGGGCACGCGGGCGCGGATCGCATCGACTCGCAAGACCTGCGCCGCCAAGCGGTCGTGCGATACATCCGCAAGCAGCTTTGCGACCCCGATCTGACGCTGGATTCGGTAGCCCTTGCCTTGAACATGTCGCGCCGCCTGGTGCAAAAAATACTGCAACAGATGGACAGCAGCTTTACGGACTTCGTCACCGAAGAGCGGCTGGCTTCGGCAAGCAAGAAGCTGGATTCATCCGCGCGGCTCCCCATTGCGAATATCGCCTACAGCTGCGGGTTCAACGACATCTCGCACTTCAACCATCTTTTCAAGCGCCGCTTCGGCGTGACCCCTTCCTCCTATCGCAGCCGCCAGTCGGAGTCCGCCAACAAGCACTAGGGTCTGTCAACCGCGTATCCCGTACTTGCCCGGGCTGATCACCCCGTTCGGATCCAGCGCCTTCTTGATTTCGCCGCAAGCCTTTTGCAAGGCGGGCATGGCCATTTCCATGTGCAGGTCATAATAGTCGGCCGGTGCGCGGCCCACACCCACTCCCCGCTTGGCGAACTCCACCGACAGCTCGCGGTAGCAGGCATCGGCCCGCGCGTTTTCGTCTTCGTCGTCCTTGTTCCAGACCAGAACATGCAGCCCTCGGGCAAACCTGGCGGAGGCCACGTGCATGATGATGTAGTCCATGCCGTGCTTGGCGTAAATGCCACGCCCCAGCCTGTCCAGCTCCAGCGCCTGCTTGCCGACCATGGGCGTTCCCGGCAGGAACCACGAATTGCCGCTGCCCGGGCGCCATTGCAGCATGCCCAATTCGCTTGAGCTGGGCCTGCCGCTCATGGCGTCGATGGCGATATGCAAGGCGGGAATGTCCAACGCCTCGTCGTGGCTGATGTATTTGGCCTTCCCGCCGCGCTCGAAATGGGCTTTTACCCGCTGGATCAACGGCTCGATCGCCGCGTCCGAAGCGCCATAGAACATGCCCGATACCTGCCACGCCCCCAGGCCATGCTTCTCCTGCAATGCCTTGCGTCCACCGTCCGAAAAGCTGGCCTTGCTGCCTGCCCGGTACTCGGGGTTCTGTTCGTCGGGCGCCATGGCGTACAGGTCGTTGCTGATGCGGAACAGCGACGGTACGAAATTCGATAGCTTCATGGGGCGGCATAAATCGATGATCTGCTCGATATCATCATCGTCGGGAAACACGAAATGGAACGAGCGCGCCGCGGGCGGGCGCGGCATCAGCCAAATGCCCACCCGCGTCACGATGCCGTAGTTGGACTGGCAGAACAGGCCGTCCAGCGCAGGGCCGAACGAATACTTGGAAACATGCCAGTTGGTGAGCTGGTCGGTGTCCAGGCTGCCGTCGCCGGTGCGGATGATGTCGCCATTGCCCAGCACGACCTCCATGCCGCAAAGCATGCCGAAGTGATCGAAGTACGGGCCATAGCCGGCGCCACGATCCATGGCATTGCCGATGACGCCGCCATGAGGCGGCCCCGAGGTGGCGGACAGCATCAGCTTGTCGCCACGCCGGGCCAGTTCGTCATGCAGCATCTGGAAGCTGACCCCAGGTTCGAGCTCGGCCAGGCAGGTTTCTTCGTTGATGTCCAGGATGCGGTTCATGCGGTAGCCAAGATCCACCACCACCTGGCCCGCGCTGGCCGGCGCGCGCGAACCCAGGCCGATATTGTTGCCCGTGCTGATCGGGTAAAGCTCGACGCCGTACCGATTGGCGGCCTTGACGATGCCTTGCACCTGCGCCGTCGAATCGGGAAACAGCACCGCCGCCGGCGGACGCGGCTTGTCCGGCAAGGTATGTTCCCCATAGCGGCTCAGGGTTTCGGGGCGCGTATCGACCCACTGCGAACCCATGTCGTCCGACACGGCCTTCAAGAAGGCTTCCAGATTCTCGTTCATGTCTCTTCCTTGTTTTTCATTGATT
>JBEBXF010000095.1:0-9646 GCA_040391725.1 Eoetvoesiella caeni
ATTTGATCGAAGCGAACCAGTCTAATGCGGGGGCTTCCAGCGGATCGGCTTTTCAGCGCGAAGTAAACGCCGCCCAGGAAAACCTTCGTAAAGCGCGTGACGCAGGAGTGCCGATTATTGCCGGAAGCGAGAGCGGCTGGTCTCCGGTGCCTTATGGGCAATGGCATGCCCGCGAGATGGAAATATTCGTCACGTTGCTTGGCATGACGCCGCTACAGGCGATTCATTCCAATACGCTTGCCGCGACACGACTTCTGGCCCCTCGTTATCGAGACAAGGTTGGCAAGCTCGAGCCTGGACGCTACGCGGATATTCTGGTCGTGCCAGGCGACCCCTCGAAAGACATCACGCTTCTTCAGCGGCCAAGCCGGTTCGATTACATCTTGCAAGGAGGCAAACCCATCAATCGAACCCCTCCCGAGCCGCGCCGTCGTATGTGGTACGAAAGAACAAAAACATTCTTGTCGGGGCTTTATGTCTATGACGAGGAAAAAAGCCAAGGGCATTTCCTGCCCGAGTAGAAAAAATCACCCCCCTTTTGGAGGACGTATGAGACAAACTGGATTCTATCGCAAGTGTTTGCCGGTAGTGCTTGGCGCGCTGTTGGCATGGTCGGGGCATATGCTGCTGCCCTCCGGAACCGCATCCGCCGCGGAAGCCGATCGTTTGAAGGGCCTGGTTCAGCCATTGAAGGCCGAAAAGCCCTTTACCATGGGCGTTACCCTCGTCCATCTGCAGGACGATTTCTGGAAAGGCATCGCGTACGGCATTCAGGACGAAGCCAAGCGAAGCAACGTGAAGGTCATGCAGATTTCGGTTGCGGGCGCATATGGAAACGTGCGCGAGCAATTTGCGCAACTGGAAAGCCTCAAGTCGCGCGGGGCGGACTATGCCGTGGTGGGCGCCGCGAGCTTCGATGGTTACGATGCGGTGTTCAAGCAGTTGCAAAGCCATGGGACGAAAGTGCTGGCCGCCGGGATTCCCGTCAACAGCCCCAATGTAACCTTTGGCGTCGGTCAGGATGAAGCCGCAATAGGCACGACATTGGCAAAGGCCATATGTGCCGTCAAGCCGAAGTCGACCACGCTATCCATTCCGGGGCCTGCAGGCGCCGAGTGGGCCAGGCTGCGTTTTGAAGCGTTCAAGAAAGAGGCGGCGAAGTGCCCGGGGATGGTGGTCACGCCGGGCGCTTTTGGCGGCTCGCTTGACCTGGCCTACGGAATGTCGCAAGCATCCGACCTGTTGCTGAAGAATCCGGGCGCGGATTTCATCTACACGCCGGTCATTTCCCTTGGAATGGGCGCCGCCCAGGCGGTTCGGCAGCAACGCAAGAACGTCAAGGTCGTTTCAAGCGCGATCATCAGGGAAGCATTGCCGATGATCAAGGACGGCCGCTTGCTTGCCGTGACTTCCGAACCGGGTATCTTGATGGGCCGGCTGCTGGTTCAATATGCGATCCGGGATCATGAGGGCAAGGCAATGCCCAATATGATCAAAGATAAAGCATTGCCTTATCCCTATCTGCTGACGCCGCCCCTTGCAATCACGCCGGAAAACATTGGCAGCTATTCTTTTGACGAATACGATATTCCTCCTAAGGGCTGGAACATCACTTCGTCCCAGTAATCGTTGCAACCCACCGCTTGTCCGCGATATCAATAGGGTGCCACCATGCAGTTGACTGCTCAGAACGTGAATACCTTCCAGGAACCGCATTCGTATTCCGCGCCGCTGCTGGCGCTTCGCGAAGTCTCGAAACGTTTCGGTGCGACCATTGCGTTGAATCAGGTCTCCATGGAGTTCCGCACGGGGGAAATCCACTGCATTCTCGGCGAGAACGGGGCGGGAAAATCCACGGTGGGAAAAATAATAGCCGGGGTTCACGAGCCCAGCGAAGGTACGCTTTTGCTGAACGGGGCGGCGGTATCGTTCGCGGGCATTCAAGACTCTCGGGCCCAAGGCCTTGCCATGGTGTTTCAAGAGCTATCCCTTGCCCCGGACTTGTCGGTGCGGGCGAATTTGCGGCTTGGATCCAAGAAGGCTGGCGGCACCCTCAGCCTGCTTCGGCATCACGAAGAGGCCGCCGAGGCGCGCTCCATCCTTGAAAGCCTGGGGTGCCTGGTCGATGTGGAAGAGCCGGTCAAGAACCTGCCCGTGGCCTCGCAGCAGCTTATCGAGATTGCCAAAGCGCTGCTGCAGTGTCCGAATCTTGTCGTTCTGGACGAGCCGACCGCCATGCTGGGGGCCGGCGAGAAAGACCGGCTCTTTGGGGTCTTGCGCAAGCTGCGTGACGAGGGGAAAGCCTTGGTGCTTATCACGCATCACATCGACGACGTCATAGCCCTTGCCGACAGAGTAAGCGTCATGCGCAATGGAAGCCTGGTGGATTCCTTCCGCATGAATGAAAGCATAGACGAAGACAGCATTCTTGAGCGGCTCACTGGGGGCAAGCTTTCCAATACCGCGCGCGATGATCAAAAAATGTTTGATTGCCAAGAGACGCTACGCATCGAAAACCTGCGACTCAGGGATGGGTCGCCGGTGTCGGTGTGTGTGCGTCCCGGCGAGATCGTCGGCTTGTATGGCGTAGTAGGCTGCGGCGCAGAAGACATCATTGGGGCATTGTCGGGCTCGCAGCCAAACAGGAAGTTCAAGTTCTTTCTTGATGGGCAGCCGTTTGCGCCCAGCAACCCGGCGCGCGCCGCGGCGCATGGCGTTTCCTATTTGCCGTCGGGCCGGGCAAGCAACGGAATTTTTGCATCGCTATCCATCCGTGAAAACCTTTGTGTATCGATGCTGGAACGGATGGGGCGGTTTGGATTCGTATCCGGCAAGACGGAACGAGACGTCGCCCTTCAGTCCCTGCGGGAATTCGGCGTGAAGTATGCTGACATGGAGGCGCCCATCACCTCGTTAAGCGGAGGGAACCAACAAAAAGTATTGATGGCCAGGGCCATGGCGCGTGCCCAGAAAGTGCTTGTATTGGAGGAGCCGACCGCCGGCATCGACGTTGGCGCCAAACTGAGTTTGCACGAAAGGGTGCGCGAGCTGGCCCGGCATGGCGTTGCCGTGCTTCTGTTATCGAGCGATATGCTGGAAACGATTCAGCTTTGCGATACCGTTCATACCGTTTACGGGGGCCAGCTTGTGCGTCGCTACGACAAGCCCACGCTTGCCGACCAATGTGAAATAGTGTCCGACATACTCGGCCAAAAGACGCCGCATCACTAACCGGCCCGGCCTCAGGAAGGGCGAATTCGATTCAAAACTATGTGCGCAGCTTTGCCGATGCGTTATTTTCCTAACGAGAGACAACCAGTATGCAAGGTTTAAGAATGGAATTACAAAAGGAGAGCGGAGTGGACATTGCAAGGCTGAAGCGTTTGGGCTCAAGCGCAATGCTTCCGTTTTTTATCGTTGCGATGGCCGTCGCGGCCACTATCGCCGAACCCAAGTTCGCTACCGTCGACAACCTGTTGAATCTTGCGACGCAAATGATGCCTTTGCTAATCCTGGCGGTCGGACAGACATTCGCGATCATCAGCGGAGGCCTGGATTTATCCCTGGCGGCGGTCATGTCGCTGGCGGGTGTCATCGGCGTGCTGACAATGGCCGACTACGGCCCTTTCGCCGGCGTTGCCATGATGCTCGTCACGGGAATCGTCATGGGTTCTCTTTCTGGGGGCATTATTGCGTACTTCGGCGTAAGTCCGTTGGTGGTGACGCTGGGAATTCTTTCTGTGGCGCAGGCAGGCGCGCTTATTTTGTCCAGCGGTGTGCCCATCTACAACATCGACCAATCCTACGCCGGTGCGATAGGCTTCGGCACGCTGCTGGGCATTCCTTCCATGGTCTGGATAGGCGTGGCTTGCGCGACCGTCGGCGGCCTAGTCATGCGGCACACGGTTTTCGGCCGTCATGTGTATGCGGTCGGGTCCAGCGTATCGGCGGCCACCAAGTCGGGCGTGAACGTCAAGCTCACCACGGTGCTGGTCTATGCGGCCAGCGGCTTGTGCGCGGCTTTGGGCAGCGTCGTGCTCACCGCCTGGGTCGGGTCGGCGCAGCCCGTTGCCGCGCCTAATCTGACACTGGAATCGCTGGCCGCCGTCGTGCTGGGCGGCGTCGCCTTGACGGGCGGGTCAGGGGGAATAATTCAGGCCGTCTACGGCGTGATCATCCTGAGCATGCTGTCCAATATCATGAATATGATAGGCGTGTCCGCGTACTACCAAACATTGGTGATCGGCGTCGTCATCATTATTGCCGTGATCCTGGATCGCCTGCGCACTGTTGCCGCGCGTTAATCCTCAAAGCGGACGGCCTTGAGGTGGTCTTGCGCGAACTGGAATAGGGGCGTGATGGTGTTGTTGGCATCGCCGCACAGGGGAATGGTCAGTTGCGGGGCGGTTTCGACTGAGCCGCCGTTGGTTTCGTCCGGATCGTAGGGTGTACCGTATCGGCGCAGTGCCGTCACGGTCTCGGTTCGGGATGCGCCGATCTTGAAGCCTGCGGGCAGATAACGGGTCGGGTCGGCCGCGTTGATCAGGAAGTCCATGTCACCGAACAGGGGAACGTCTTTCAGAGGCAGGCAGGTGTTCAGGTCCTGCAGCATCCCCGATGGAAAGCTGTACAGGACGGCGCGATCGGCTGCCGGGGGGGCGTCCGGTTGGTTCTCCGGGGCCAGCGCGTCGGGCAGATCGCCGTGGTAGCGCAGCACCAGGCCGCCGTCGTTGAGATACAGTCCTTGTATTTTAGGGTTGTCGCTGTTCGGAACTGGTCCTTCGCTGGTGCCCAGGTCGGTCAGGGTCGGTTCGTCCTGGTTGAAGTCGGCGAGCAGGTAGCCGATCACGCCGTAATGGGGCGGTTGCAGATAGCGCTGCAGCACGACGAAGCCGTTGCGTTCGCCCGCCACCGACGGGCAGCCCAGGTTGCGGTCGACGATGCCGTTTTTCAGCAGATCGGTTTCCTGCGGGTATTCCGGGCCTTGGGGTTGTTGGTACAGTATCTGGCCGTTCAGTCTCAGCACCTGGCGGTAGTCGGTTTCCGCGCTGGATTCGCATTCGAACACACCTTTGGGGGTATCCAGGCGCATGGATTCGGCAAGGGCGGAACCCGGCAGGGCGGCAAGCCAGCCGGTTGCCAGCAGGCCAGCCAGGACGGGGGCCAGGGGCCGCAGCCGTTTGCGCGGTGACGGCCCGGCTTCGCAGGCCGCGTCCGAAAGACAATCACAGTTCATTCAGGATCTCCTGTTTGCGGGATTCATAATCCTGGGCGCTGATCAGGCCCTGATCGAGCAGCATTTTCAATTGTCGCAGGCGAGTGGCCGTATCGCCGCTCGATGACGTCCCGCCCGGCGAAGGGGGCGCATG
This sequence comes from Eoetvoesiella caeni, assembly GCA_040391725.1. Classification (GTDB taxonomy): domain Bacteria; phylum Pseudomonadota; class Gammaproteobacteria; order Burkholderiales; family Burkholderiaceae_B; genus Eoetvoesia; species Eoetvoesia caeni_A. Next base: position 5,370 of record JBEBXF010000095.1, read on the forward strand.
GCCGTGCAGGTCGAAGGTCATGGGTGATCCGGCGCCGCTTTTCAGTTTTCGTGTCAGGGCGGCGAGGATATCGTCTGCCGAGGCCGGTCCGCCGAGTCCTGTACCGAGTCCTGTCGGGTTCTCGGCCTGATGACGCTTGGAGCGCAGGTACAGCAGCGTCAGAAGGACCCAGGCGCCCGCGCCGTAGATCAGGGTGGAGACGCCGATGGCCCTGAGGGTGACTTCTTCGACGCGGCCTTGACGCTCGCAACGGATCGTATGGCTGGTGCCGCGTTGCCCAGGCTTGTAGGAATAGCTGCGGGACGTAATATCCATGTCGCCGTCGCACAGCACGGGGGCCGCCACGGTCAGCAGGGGCGGATGAAGTGCCCCGCCGGCCGAGGCGATCATCAGGCCGATGAACAGGCTGACGGGGATCCGGAACCATTGGTGGCCGAGGAGTCGGGACAGGAACCGGTTGCGGACGGACAAGACCGCCGACAGGCCGGGTACGCGGCGGCGCAGGAAGAACCAGACCGCGAAGGGGACGATCCAGGGCAGGACGATGCCCAGGATCGTGATGCCGGCGGCGATGTTGCTTTCGTCGTTCATAGAGCGTGCCTTGATAGGTTTTGCGTCCTGTCAGTCGTCGGGCCACGCATTGGGGTTCATGAAAAACAGGGCCTGGATGCTGCGGCCGGGCGTGGTGTCGCGGGCTTGCCATGTGAAGGCGTTCGGCGGGGTTTTCTTGGATCTGGCCGGGCAGAACGCGACCAGATTGGACGCCGCGTACTTGTCGACCATCAGGCGGTAATGGGCGGCGGGCGGGGGTGGGGCGCTTTGGGGTGCCAGGACGTGCGTGACGGCGTAGAGCTCGTACCCGGCGCCGGAGCCCGCGTAGCGGAAGAACGTGCGGCGCCACGCGTCGTCGATGCAGTAGGCCTGGGTGGCCCAGCCACCGGGGGCGATGGCGGGAAAATCGTTGAGATTGATGTCGCTCCAGTAGAATGCTTCCGGGGCGTAGCGGATCTCGATGCGGGTTTCGCCCGGCTCGAAGACCTGATCCCAGGTGTAGCGGGCCTGATAGTTCCAGTAGGCGGCGCCCTCGCCGAGCAGGCCGCGTGCTTCGAGGGTGGCCCGGGTTTGCGCCGGCAGATGCGGCCAGGGCGCCTCGCCGTTCAGATCATAGAGCAGCGGCACGCCCGCATCCAGCAGGAGTCGCGTGACGTCCACGCCGCCCAGGCGCGCCCGGCCCTGACCGGTCAGGGCCAGCGGGGCGCCGTTCACCCGCACGGACAGATTCAGATAGTTGACCGGTTTGCGGTCGGCGGCCAGCCCCTCGGCCATGCCGCCGCCGTCCGGCAGGGAAATTGCGTCGGGGCTGGCATCCGCAGGCATCTCGGGCAAGTTGAAACTGAACGTCACGGTGTGACGCTGCGCGGCCAGGAACACGTAGGTAAGCTTGGCGCTGAGCGGGGCAATCTCGATGTCCTGCTGTGTGATGCGCACGCCGGCGGGTAACGTGAAGATCGGACCTTCGGCGGCGTAGCCGCGAATCTCCGTATCCATCGTGTCGGTCGCGGCGGCTCCTGCCGCCCCTGCGGGCGCGATCTGAAGACAGGCCGACAGGATTGCGATGCCGCTGCCGGCGGCCAGTCGTCGCATGGTCATTTGCGTGCCTTGGGGGGTGTCAGGTGCGCCAGGCAGAAGCGTGGCGGCGCACTGTCGTTCTGCACCACCAGGAATTCATCGCCGCAGGCGTTGCGTGTGGACCAGACGAACAGGCTTTGATCCGCAGAGAGCGAGTAGGGCTGGTCGCCGCGCGCGGTGCCCGCGATGCGCCGTTCGCCGCGTGTGGCCAGATCCAGCAGGGTGATCCCCGTGTCGGCCGCATAGACGATCTGCGACCGGCGGGCGTCCAGGAGGAAGGCCCCAAGCTCCCAGGAACCCCAGGCCGCCCGGTAGACCGGCGCCGCGGGAGGTGTGCGTGCGCGCGTTCTGAGTTCGATCGTGCCGTGACCCAGATCGACGGTCCAGACCAGGAAGTCGCGGTTGCCTCGCAGCACACCGAGAGCGTCCTGGTCGCTTTCCGGCACGGCATCCCGATCGGCGGTGTTGGATGCGGCTGCTTGGTCGAGCAGGGCCTGGACGTCGTCCGGCACCTCGTCCAGCCGCTGGCTGCCAGCCATCGTCGCGGTATAGACGGCGGTTGCGCCGTGTTCGGGCTCGTCGCCGCCCGCACCCCAGACCGCGATGCGGGTATACAGGATGTTGCCTTGCCAGGCCAGCGCCTGGATCGCCATCGGTGCGCCATCGGGGTGGGGCTGTGCCTGGTCAGGCCGGGGTGTGGCCTCGGTGAGCCGGCCATCGGCAACCCGGTAGAGCCAGACCTGATCAGGCAGGTCGATTTCCTGGCTGGGCAGCAGGATCGCCAGCAGGGCGCCGTTGGGCGAGGCCTGGATGCCGGCGATGCGCAGGTCGGATCCGATCTGGATGTCCGGGCGCGCCGCCGCGATCGGCGCCAGGTCGAGCGGCTCGATCTTCGAGGGCATCAGCGGCGGGGCGCCCCGGTCCTGAAGGTCACGGCGGTGGTCGAGATACACCGTATCCAGGCAGCCGTAGGCTTGTGCCGCCAGTGGGGTGGACGGGCCGGACAGTTCCTTGAACGAGCGGTCGGCGGCGCAGCGGCGGTCGCGTTCGCGCACCCAGTCGCGTTGTCGGCGGATCAGATCGTCGCGGGCGGGGCCGGCTGCGGCAGCCTTGGCCGCCGTGTAGACGCGTGACAAGGCCAGATCCTGCCAGCGCAGCGCCGCGTGCGCGCAGATGAGGCGGTCGACCGGCCGTTCAGCCTTGGCGCAGTCGAAGCTGGCCGGGATGCTTTGTGCCGCCGAGGGCGCCGTTCCGAGTATGCCGAAGGCGAGCAGGCTGCCGCATGCCGCCTTGATGAGCCTGGCGTGGAGAGGTCTGCTCATGGTCGTCCCCTTGTCGTATCGTTACTGTGCGGACTTGCCGGAGGCCTTGGGTGCTTCGCAGGCGGCCAGCAGCGTGGCCGCCGGTTCGGTTACGCCGGTCAGAGGATAGCGTTCGGTATGGCCCTTGATGATGATGGCCAGATCGCCTCCAGCGCTGAGCATGTGGCGCAGGGTGTCGTCCAGGGGCAGGTCGGCATGAAAGTCCGCGCCGCCTGAGTCCTGGTTTTCAAGACCTGTAGCGGAAAACTGGACGTGTCGGCCTCCCGCCTGCAGATGGATCGGCAGCCGTTCGCCCGGCCGGGCGCCGCTGGTTTCGTCCTGGATATAGAGTTTCACGACCTTTGCGCCCGGCGTGCATTCAAAACCCAAGGCTACGTAGTCACTGTGTGGGACACCATAGACGAGGAATGTTTTCTGGTCGTAGTCATCGTTGAACCAGCGGGGCTGCTCATCGTCCTGCGCGGCGGCGGGCCACGCCGCCGATGCCAGCACAATCAGCGGGATGATCAGGAAAGCCCGGTGCAGGCGGGTTCGGAAGCGGGCGATGGATCGTAAGCTGGTCATGAGCAGGCTCGTGAAGGTCGGGAGTCGAGGGTCGGGCAAGGCGCCATGCGGGATGCTAGGTGGCATTGGGGGTGTTGGTGGGGTGCGTCTAGCCGGTCAGCCATTTGAAGGGCAGCGTTACAGACCGGAACGTCCAGCCGTTGGCTGTGATCAGTTTCAGCAGCGGGTCGCGCATTTCCCGGATGTCGAATCCATAGCTGTAGCTGAGCTTGGCGACCGGACGACCCTGTTCGATCTGGATGCCGTAGATCGTTTCTTTCGTGGTTTGGTAGAACGTGATGGCGCCCCATTGCCCCGTGAATGAGAGGCTCAGGCCGCCCGCGCCGGCCGAAGCGTTGAACTGCGACTGCTGTTCGCGCACCCGTGCCGTGTGATCGGACTCATCGAGGCGAATCGTGATCCTTGTGAGACTCGAGATCTTGTGCAGCCGCAGCAGATCCAGCCAGACGGCGTCGGCGTATTTCCAGTCCACGATCACTTCGTCCGCGCGCTTTCCAGGAGTGACGGTGAAGGGAAATTCGGCGCCGTCGTTGATGGTCTGCAGGCGTTGTCGCAGCTCCTGCATGCTGATCGGACGGGATCCCGGATCTGGCTCGTAGGTCATGGACCAGCTCGCCAGGCGGATGAAGATCAGGGCGACCAGCGCAATGTAAGGCAACAGGAACAGCAGCGGCGAAGGCATGCCCGGCGCGTCGAGATCATAGGCGTTGAGGCTGAAGCTGGTATAGGCCCGCGCGAGTATGAAGACGACGCTCGGCAGGG
>JBEBXF010000096.1:0-9640 GCA_040391725.1 Eoetvoesiella caeni
CACGTCCAGCGTGGTCTGCATTTGTATCATGATTTTTCCTGTTCCAACTTAGCCACGTTGCCTATAAGCCATTGAAAAGCCTATAAATTCGCGCGACCAGTTTTGGTCCCGTCAGGCTCGAACAGACGACGCCTGTCGAACCCTGGGTTGAAATCTTGCTATTAACATCTGCCATTGGCGCCACTGCTATTTCTAGCCGCCAGCTGCCTTTGGCTGCTTTTGCCGGCCCGCGCATCTGTACGCATACGCAGTATCGTACATGGCACTTTTGCCAGCAAGTCTTGCATCATAGCGTCTTTCCCGCAAGATTGCAAGAACTGCGTTGCAAAACTGTCGTCTACGAGGGCGAAGTGGCCCACCGCGGCTCCATCGGCGCAGACAGCACCATCGGCCCCGGCGGGCGGCAGATGATCAACCGGCACGCGCCACGAGAGCGCCTTTATCGGGAAACGGTCGGAACGCCATCAGGATCAGTACCGCTACCAGCCCCAGGCCAGCCGAACCCACGTACATCAGCGCGTAACTGCTCATATGATCGTAGATCCAACCGCCCAGCAAAGGCCCTGAGGACATGCCGAGACTGCCTGCCATAGCAGACGCGCCGATCAAGGTTCCCATCATGCTCAAGGGAAAATTCTCGCGGATGAGCACGGCATACAGCGGCATCGTCCCGGCGTAGATAAAGCCGGTGATGGCGGCCACGGCATAAAAGCCTCCCAGGCTGCTAACGGACACATAAGCCAGCACGGCAAACGCCTGCGCCAGCAGCCCCAGGACCAGTACGCGATGGGCGCCGAACCGGTCGCCCGCGAGGCCGAAGCCCAGGCGGCCGAACATCCCGGCCAGCCCCTCGACGCCGTAGATCGACACCGCCGCGATCGTCGAGATACCACAGGTCATGGCATAGCTCATCGTATGGAAGATCGGTCCCGAGTGCGTCGCACAGCAGAAGAAATTCGCCGCCATCAACAGAATGAACGGCCGCGAACGCACGGCCTCATCAACCGTCATATCCACCGGACCGGCCCCTACGGCCTCGCCAGCAGGTCCGACCTCCAGCTCCGGCGGCCGACGCACCAGCAACGAGGCCGGAATCATCAGCACGGCTACGATACACGCAATCACCAGCATGGCGGTCCGCCAGCCGTGATGCTCGACCAGCCAGCCCGCCAGCGGCGCCATCGTCATAGGGGCGATGCCCATGCCGGCGGAGACCAGCGAGACAGCCAAGCTGCGCTGCGTGTCGAACCAGCCGGTCACGCACGCCATCATCGGGGCAAAGATCGCTGCCGTCGCGCCCCCGACCAGCAGGCCGTACACCCATTGGAATTCACCCAGCGACGCGACCCGGCTGGCCAGCGCCAGACTGGCCGCCAGCACCACCGATCCCCCAAACACGACGGGACGCGCGCCATAGCGGTCGGACAGGCCGCCCCACCCCAGGCTTGCCACACCCATGGCAAGAAACGCGATGGTCATCGCGGCGGAGATGCCCGTCACCGACCAGCCCGTGTCCTGCGCCATCGGCCGCAGGAAAACCGGCAGGCAGAACATCGCGCCGAAAGCGACGCACCCCAAAAAGCCGCCGACGGCGACGATGACCCAGCGATAGGAGCGACTCATGCAAGTTCTCCGAACGTGAAAAACAAACGCCTGCGCCTTCAGATGGCGTTGGAAACATTTAGCATCCAGGGGGTGCCGAAACGGTCGGTCACCATCCCGAAACCCGCCGAAAAAAACGTGGCCTGAAACGGCATAGTCACCTGACCGCCCCGGGCCAGACCATCAAACACGCGCTGCCCCTCAGCGGCATTCTCCACCTGGATGGAGACCCACAGGCCCTGCGGTTTTCGGTAGCCGCCCCCGCAGGCTTCATCCGACTGTCCCGGCATCGCCGGTATCGTGTCCGAGGCCATGATGGACTGCGCCCCCACTTGCAGGTGGACATGCATGAGGCGGCTCTTGGCGGCCTCCGGCAGCGGCGGCATGCCTGTGTCGGGCGGCATCTCGCCGAAGGTTGACTGATACATGATGCGGCCGCCGAACAGTTCGGCATAAAACGCCATGGCTTCGGCGGCGTTGCCATCGAAATTCAGATAAGGCACAAATTGCATGGATGTCTCCTGATATGGATAGACAAATGTGGGATTCAATGCGCTGATGTCACATTTGTGAACACCGTCCACATATATTGAGGGCTAAAATGGACGGCGTCCACATTCAAAATGCAAGTTTTTGTAAACAATGCCCTCGAAAACAGATCGCCTGACCTCGTCCGCTGTGCCCAAGCCGCGCAAGACCTATCGCCACGGCGACCTGCGCGCCGCCTTGATCGAAGCAGGCCTGGCGCTGGCGCGCGAAGGCGGTCCGCAAGCGGTGGTTCTGCGCGAAGCCACGCGCCGCGCCGGCGTCGCGCCGAATGCGGCCTACCGTCATTTCGCCAACCACCAGGCGCTGTTCGACGCCGTGCGCGCGGCATCTCTGGGTGCGCTGGCGCGCGCGATGGAAACCGAACTGCATACCGCCGAAGCCCTGACCGATCCGACCAAGCGCGCCCGCGCCATGCTAGCGGCCATCGGACGGGGCTATCTGGGTTTTGCGCAAGCGGAAACCGGCTGGTTTCGTACCGCCTTCGCATTCGGCGTCTTTGATATCGAAGTCCCGCCAGATCCCGCGCGGGCCGCCGACAAAGGCTTGAATCCGTTCGAATTATTAAGTCATGCCTTAGACGCCCTGGTGCAGGCAGGCGTCTTGCCCGCCGAACGGCGGCCCGGCGCCGAATTCCTGGCCTGGTCCTCGGTCCACGGCCTGGCGCTGCTCATCATCGATGGCCCCTTGCGGCATGCCTCCCAAGACATACGCATGACGCTCAGCCTGCGGCTACTGCAAATGGTGGAAAATGGCTTGTAAAGAAGTTCGGCATCGAGGCGTACCGCGCACCATGCGGCCGACGAGATCGTCTCCTTTAAGGGACCACGACCTATGCACGTCGTGCATCATCGATACGCATGTACACGCGGACCATCTGTCGGCAATGATGTGGATTCAACGCCAAGTAGGCGGCCCACCCCGTGCCGGCGGCTTTACTCCATGGTGAAGCCGACCTTGATGGTCACCTGCCAATGCGCCACCTTGCCGTCCACCACGTGGCCGCGCGTTTCCTCGACGGTGAACCACTGGATATTGCGCACGGTTTCGTGCGCCTTGGCAATCGCCGTGCCGACGGCGTCCTCGATGCTTTTGGGGGACGAACCCACCAATTCAAGCTGCTTGTAGACGTGATTGCTCATGGCGGCCTCCCGGGGTTGTTGGTTCAAAGCGTCGAGATGGATCGACGACATGTTTGAACCATGTTAGTGCGTTTGAATAGACCCTACAAGGCCCAGCCTGGACGGCAGAGGGGGAGAGGCTTCGCGATCTCCCGGCCGGGCCTCGGGCCGGCTATACCACCAGTTCCACGTCGTCCGCCGGAGCGACTCCTTTCTCGTGAAGATCCACGCCCAACAGGGCGCCGCTGGCCGGGCAGTACCAGGCCGTCATGGCCAGGCCTTCGTGCAAGTCTATCTTGTGCTGGGCCGGCAACTGCTGAAACGTGCGGGGTACGGCGCCACCGCGCCAGCGCGTGCTGTTGCTGCACAGCACATGACCGCCGGGACTGACCACGTGCACGCCGTCGGCGTCGCGCCAGAGCGTTAGGCAGTCGTCCAACCGGCCTACCTGGACCGCGCCGGCGCCAACCGTCCGCAAGGGCACACCCTGCGCCCGCTCGCTCAGCAAGGTTCGCCGCCGCTCGTGGGTTGCCGGCTCATCCAGCGCGCCCTGTTCATCGAGCACCGCGCCATATATCGTTTTGGCGGCCTCCGGTGAAACGACGCCCTGCTGGATGTCCCGGCGCAAGGCGGCTGGATCGCGCAGCAAGGGATCGCCCACACCGCCGCCGCCCTGCCACACCACGGAAAATACGTCCCGGCTGGTCATAGGAAGCAGGCCCGGCTTGGGGCCGAGCTCTTTCCAGTTGCCCTGCGGCTCGCAGACGCCTTCGGCCACGGCGCCATAGCCGAAGCGCTGCTTGATGGTGGCCCCCGGCCAGCCGCCCGACAAGCCCGCGGCATTGGGAACTTCGGCGCCATGCGTCATGATGAGCGAGTCGGCCTTTTCAATGCCGCCCAGCGTCAGCGCCACCTCCGCCGACCGGCCGCCCCGGTATTTTCCCGGCCCGCCCGTATCGACGGCCAGGCGGCGATGCAAATAGAACAGCGGCGCCACCTGTTCGTTGCGCTCCACGTCGGCGATCGAAGGCATGGGCGCGTTGATCGGCCCGCCCGCGCATACGCCATCGCGGCTGGCATAGGCGCCGGAACCCCCCGCCAGCGGATCCATCAGATGCAGGCCGAACACTTCTCCGAACTGATTGCGGCCGCCCAGATTGAAAGTGGCCATGGTGCCGTCATTGCCCGCCTGGGCGCGCGGCCGGTAGCGTTCCGAAGCGGACAGCATTTTATTCAGGGCCGCGCTGACCACATTGGACACCACCCAGATGGCCTCCACCGTCGCCGAACCCACGGGAGCGGGAAACTGCGCCGTGCACACCAGCCCCTCGGGCGCCTCGATGTCGCAGCAATCGAGCAAGCCCTGGTTCCAGGGAATGTCGTAGGCCAGGATGGGGAACAGCCCGCCCGTAACGCCGCCGACCAGTCCCGCGCGGGTGCAGTTGATGAAGCCCGGCGCCTGGGGCGAAGAGCCGCTGAAGTCGAAACGCAGGCGATCCGAGCGCTTGGTCAGCACGAGGTCTATTTTGTACAGCACGTTCTGGTGGCCGTCATGCTCGAGAAAATCGCTGGCGCGGTACACGCCGTCCGGCAGCTCCATGAGGCGCGCCTTCAGGCGATTGCCGGATCCGGCGATCATGCGCTTCATGACCTCGACCACGGTCTGCGCCCCGTAACGCCTCACCAAAGTGGTCATGCGCTCGCGGGCAACGTTGACGGTGGCGATGAAGGCCCGGATGTCCAGCCCCAGTTGCGCCGGAAGGCGCGACGCGGTCAGGATCATGTCGAGCACGTCTTCGCGCACTTCGCCTGCGTCGACCAGCTTGACGCAGGGAATGCGCATGCCTTCCTGGTAGACGTCGCGGGCCTTGGGCGACCAACTGGCGAAATCCATCCCCCCGACGTCGGTCTCGTGCGCCTCGACGCCGGCCCATGCAACCAGCTCGCCATCCACGAATATCGGCCCGGTAAGCTGCACGTCGTTCTGGTGCAGGGCGCCCACATACGGGTCGTTGCCGATGAACATGTCGCCGTCCCGCACGTTAAAGTAAGGGCGGGACTGGACGTGCCGTATCAAGGTGCCGACGACTGGGGCCTGGAACGTGACCTGGAAACCCATCGAGGCAAACGAGCCGTCGGGCAGGTAGATGCCGGTAAAAAAGTCGGACGCCTCGGTAACCGTCGGCGAGCCGGAGGCGCTTTGCAGGGCAACCCGCATGTCTTCCGTCATGGCGATAAGACGGTTGCGGATCACTTCGTAAGTAATCGGATTGATAGTGCTCATTGGAAACTCACCTCAAGGTTGCCGTACGAATCGGCCTGTGCGGCGGCGCCGGGAGGCACGATGACGCTCTGGCCGGGGTACTCGATGACGCAGGGGCCCAGCAGGCGCTCGCCGGCGGGGGGCTGCGTAGTGCGGTAGATGGCGGACAGCACCGGCTGGCCGGGGTCGTCGAACACCACCATGCGCGAGCCGGCCTGCACAATGGGCTGGCCGTCATGCACCAGGCCCGGCTCGGGCAGCGCGCCGCGCCCGATGACTCGAACGGAAAGAATCTCGAACCCCGCCGACGCCGACCCGGCCCCCCGGCCGAACAACTCTTCGTAGCCGGCCTGAAAGCGTTGCACCACTTGCGCGTACGCGGCTTCGTCGAAGACCGAGCTCATATCGCTGAACGAAGCCTCGACATCCAGATGATGCGCCTGGCCCCGGTAGCGTATGGCCAGCGTCGTATCGAACCTCAGTTCGTCCGCCATCGCCATGGTCAATGCGTCGCGCGTCTCGGCCAGCGCGGCGCGCATGCTGTCGGTCAGTTGCGCCAGCTCGCCGTCTTCCGGCACGGCGCCGCCGGCCACCCGCACATAGACGGGCTTGGTTGCCGTTACGCCCAGATGGCTGTTGGCCGTGCCGAACGCCGACTGCACCGTGGCCGCGGCCGGCACGACAAAGCCGTCCAGCCCGAGCTCGCGCGCCAGAACCCATGCATGGGAAGGGCCGGCCCCACCATTGGCGAACAGCACGAAATCGCGAGGATCGTGGCCGCGCTCGACCGTCACTTGCCGCAATAAATCGGCCATTTTGTTGTCCAGCACCTCGCGCATGCCCCAGGCGGCGGACATGACGTCGAGCCCCAGGGGCCTGGCCACATGCTCTTCGATGGCGGTGCGCGCTTTGGCCAGATCCAGCTTCATGCGCCCGCCAATGAAGTAGTCGGGATCCAGCACCCCCAGAACCAGATCGGCATCGGTGGAAGTGGGCTCGACACCGCCGCGGCCGTAGCAGGCCGGGCCCGGCATGGAACCGGCGCTCCGGGGCCCCACGGTCAGGTCGCCGAAGCTGACCGACGCAATGCTCCCGCCCCCCGCGCCAATGGACGCCACATCGATCGACGGCACGCTGATGTCGGCGCCGGCCAGCTCGATGGACGAACGCATCATGGGCTTGCCATTGACGATCACGCCGACGTCGAAGCTGGTTCCGCCTATGTCCACCGCCAGAATATTGCGATGCTCGCGCTGCGCCCCCGTTGCGATGGATCCCATGACGCCGCCGGCCGGGCCGGAGAAGATCGCCACGGCCGGGCGGTCTCCGATGGCCTCGGTCGGCAGCACGCCGCCCGCGCTGGTCATCATCAGGATCGGCACCTTCATGCCCGCGCCGCGCAATTCGGACTCGAGCTTGCCCAGATACCGGCCGGCTATCGGCCCCAGCACGGCATTGGCCACCGCCGTGCACATGCGGGCGTACTCGCCCACCACCGGGGAAATCTCGTGCGACAAGGTCACGAACACGCCGGGCAGCTCTTCCTCCGCCAACTGCTTCAGCCGCAGCTCGTGCCGGGGATTGACGCAGGCCCACAAGGTGCACACAGCCAGGGCCTCGATGCCGCGCCCGCGCAGGGATCCCAGAACCGCGCGCGCCGCCGCATCGTCCAGGGGTTTCACCACCCGCCCGCCGGCATTGATGCGTTCGTCCACCTCGAGCACGAATTCGCGGGCCACCAGCGGCGCATGGCGGTTATGCAGCAGCCAGTCGCATACCTCCAGCTCGGTCAGCCCCGCGGTCTGGCGCCGCATGCGGCCGATTTCCAGCGTGTCGCCGAAGCCCGCCGTGGTAATGACCGCCGTGCGCGCCGAGGCGCCCGTCAAAAGGGCGTTCAGCCCGACCGTGGTGCCATGGCCGAAACGCTCGATCCGGCTGCAAAACTCCGGAAAGCTCAACCCCAAGTCCTGCGCGGCCTGCCTGGCGCAGTCCAGGACGCCTCCCATCACATCCGCCGTCGTGGGCGATTTCACTATCCGGACGCGTCCTCCCTTCTCGGCTATCCACATATCGGTGAACGTGCCGCCGACGTCCGTCCCCACAAAAAAACCCATAGCGGTCTCCAGTCGTTAACGCATTATTTATTCAAGGGAAATCCATCAATACGGGTTTATATTAGGGAAACAAAGGTTACCGGAATAATGCTCTTATGCTATATTAGTCATCCATATTTAGGATAGCCTATCAGGATATGGAATCAAACCTCCTGCACTATTTCCTCCGGGTCACCGAGCTGGGCAGCATCAACAAGGCCGCCGCCGATCTCAATCTGTCGCAGCCGGCGCTCTCGCGCCACATCGCATCGCTGGAGCACGAGATGGGCGGCGAGCTGTTCACGCGCACGCATGGGGGTGTGGTTCTGACCGAAGCCGGCAAGGTGCTGGCGGATCGCGCGCGGCCGCTGCTGCGCCAGTTCACGCTCATCAAGGAACAAGTGGGCGAAAAAGCGGCGGGGCACCTGGCCATCGGCATTCCGCAGGCCTGGCTGCACGTTTTCACGTCGCCGTTCGTCAGTGAAATGTCCCGGCAGTACCCGCATGTATCGCTGCGCGTTTTCGAGGGCGTCAGCAACGTTCTGCACGACTATATGTCCGCCGGGCTGCTGGACTTGTGCATCATGCCTTTCGACGGCGTTCCGACCAGCGGATACACGCAGACGCCGCTGGTGCGCGACCCGCTCATCGTGGTGGGCACCGCCGCCGACGGCCTGCACCCCGACCACCCGGTGTCGATCGCCGACCTGGACAGCAAAAAAATCATCCTGCCGGGGCGCAGCAACCCCTTGCGGCAGCAAATCGAACACGCCCTGCAGCGGCGCGGCATGACCTTCCGGCTGAGCGTGGAAACGGATTCCCTCAACTTGTGCATCGAGTTCGCCCGCCAGGGCATAGGCACAACGATATTGCCCGCCTGCGCACTCCAGCCGCAATGGATCGGCCCCGACGCCAGTTGGTCCTGGCTGAAGGGCGTTTACGTAACCTGGGCGCTATACAAAAACCAGACCCGCAACCACTCCGAAGCCCTGCACGAAGGAGCCAGGCTGATCCCCTCGGTACTGGCCAAAAGCTTCGCAGCGCAAGCCTGGCCCGGCGCGGAATCCGCGGATCCCTCCGTCAGGCCCGGCGGCGAAGGCGCGCCGCCCCAAACCGCCACCCGACGGCAAAAAAGAAATCAATAACGGCCCGACAGCAGGCTGCCGGCATCCGGCACCTGGCGCTGCAGACCCAGCACCTTCAGCATCTGGTACACCGTGCTGATGGCCGCCGTGGTCACCGGCAGGCCGAGCTGGTTTTCCACCTGCTGCACCGACTGGAACGAGGGCATCTGCACGCAGGCCGACAGCACAACGGCATCGACGCCGCTGGTGTTCAAACGCTTGACATGCTCGGCGGGGGCCAGCGGGTTCTGGCGGCCCACTTCCAGGTTGTCGGGAATTTCCAGCGAAACGGCGTCGTGGACTTCAATGCCTTCGTTCTCGATGTAGTCGACCACCAACTGGGTAAGCGGCTTCATGTAAGGCGTAAGAATGGATACCTTTTTGGCGCCCATGGCATGCAGGCCTTCCACCAGCGCGCCGGCGCTGGACACCACCGGGGCCGCGCCGCCATTGGCCACGGTTGCCTCGTGCAAGCGCTTTTCGGACTGGCGGTGATAGCCCAGGCCCATGCTCATGATGGCCACCAGGCAGGCATAGCCCAGCACGTCGACACGCGCATCGGAAAGTTCCAGCGCGCAACGGTCGGAGTCGGCGTCCATGGCCTTGAGCTCTTCGGCCGTGACTTTTTTCATGCGCATGCGGCTGGAGTGGAAGGTGAAACGCTCGCTGAACATGGATTCGCGGCTGCGCAGCATCAGCGGAATCTCGGTTTCCATCGTGGTGTTGGAGCTGGGCACGATTTGGCCGATACGGTAATTGCGGGGCGTAGTATTGGACATATGGCGAGTACCTGAGAAAATGTTGATGATAGGATCAACCTATATCATCGGCCATCCGGACAACGCATACCAATATGGAATTCGTCTCGCAAACCAACTTTTGCCTATAAAA